>NZ_CP162137.1:3250000-3550000 GCF_040833995.1 Leptospira sp. WS58.C1 | reverse complement strand
GCCGAGAAAGTGAATTACTTTTTCTTTAATTTGGGCGGCATTTTCGGGTTTCAATTTATCCGAAAATTTTTGGAAACAAAAACTTTTTTGCCTTGGGTAGATCGAATTTTATTCTTTTTTGCGATAGTTTTGGGTTTTACACTTCCGCTTATTTTTGCGACGGAAACCATCGCCTATCTCACTCTTACCAACGAGATCATTTATTCCGTTTCTATTCCGATGATCCTGATTTCAGGGATCTATTTGAGAGGACGGGGAAATCGCAAATTAAATCTGTTTTTGGTTTCTTGGGGATTGTATCTTACTCTAGGATATATTAGTATTTTTTACTATATGGGATTTTTGGAATACGGATTTTTTACGGTCTATTCGGTGCCTCTTTTCTTTCCTGCGGACCTTCTTATCCTTCTTTATAATATTATCCAAAAATATTCCCAGAATTTGGAGGAGAAGAATAGTCTACTCGAGACTTTGAGAGGTTTCCTAGATAAGCCCAGATATGCTCGTTCTAAGATCTCCGGCCTCGATGTAGATGAGTCTCTGAACTCTCTCGAAAATCTGATGAATATGGAGAAATTATTCGCCGAGGAGGAAGTTACGATCCAGATGGTGGCCTCTAAGGTAGGTTTGAGCACTCATCAATTATCCGAACTTCTGAATTCCAGATTAGGTATGGGGTTTGCGGCTTATTTGAATTCTAAAAGAATAGAAGAAGCGAAACTTCTGCTAAAAAACGATACCGAGGACAATATTCTGAATATTGCGTTTGCAGTAGGTTTCGGTTCCAAAACTTCTTTTAATGTGGAATTTAAGAAGGCGACGGGTCTTACTCCTAAACAATACAAAAGTTTCGTACAAAAGGCGGTTCTATAAGAACGTCCTAAAAGTTTAGGTTAACGATACGTATTCCGTTCCGAGCTTAGATAGCCTGGGACAGGTTCTTATAGGAGCCGGGAAATTTTTTCGAGTCCTGAGTGAAACAATTCCGTCTCGGAGATCAGACTGACCACTATACTTCCTAAGTCTTCCTCGAGTCCGAACATGGAACCCGGGTGGACTAATACTTTCTCTTTTTGTAATAATCGAAAGGAGAACTCCTCGTCGTTTAAGAAGGATTTGGATTGTAATATCGTATACCATCCCCCCTTCGGAGAAGTATAAACAATTTGAGGATGAGAAGAACGGAAACTTTCCAGAATCTGCAAATTTCTTTGTATTCTCCTTAATACTTGGCTCTGGATCATATTTCTCCATTGGAATAATTCAGGAAGAGCAAGTTGTATCGGAGTTCCGACGGAAAGATAAGTATCGGAGATGATCTCTAATCTTTCCTTACATTCTTTTTTCCAGTTAGTAGGACCACCAACATGGATCCAGGAAAGTTTCATTTGAGGAAGTGCGAGTATCTTTGATATTCCGTTTACAACAAACAAAGGAAAATCGGTATGAAAGAAATCGATTTGTTCCTGATTTTTTTCATACAAATAGTCCGAGAATACTTCATCTAAAACTAACGCTATCTTTTTGAATTTAGAAATGATCCTTAGTCTTTCGAATTCTTCCGAGGTAAGAGTACTTCCCGTAGGATTATTCGGAGAAACTAAAAATAAGATCCTAGTTTTGTTTGTGATCTTAGAATCTAAATCTTCAAAATCGATTTTCCAACCATCATCCTGATTTAGTTTATATGAATTGAATTCTACTCCTTCCAATACGGATAGAAATTCAAAGAGCGGGTATCCCGGTGAAGGGATGAGAACTTCTTCCCCAGGATTGCATAATAGTTTTATTAAATAAGAATACGCCTCTGATGAAGAAGATGTCAAAAAAAGGTCCTCTTCCGAAATGATATGTCCTTTTTCTTTGTAATAATTTACGATGGATCTTCTCGCGTTGAACGTTCCTTTCGGATCCGGATCATATTCCATACTTTCCGGTTTTTGAAAGGAATGTAGTATTGCTTCTCTTGGATAGACAAGCCCGACTTTAGTAGGATTGGAAACGGTTAGATCTATCCAATCCTGTCCGGAGTTCCTAAAAGATCCTAAAAGTGAATAAAGATCGTTCTCTCCCGGAATAAATTCGAATCTGTCGCTAAAGCGAGGAGTGTTTTCCGAATCCATGCGGTTTTCTTAATGTATAAATCTGTTCCAGAGATACAGAAGAAGGGAAAGTCCGATGCTGATCAGAATGGAAGTCGCAAATGGAAAATAGAATCTGAAATTTTCTCTCTCGATCTTGAAGTCTCCCGGTAAATTTCCGAGAGAAGAGATAAACGGGAGTTTGGAGCCGAAAAGGATAACGGCTCCGATAACCAGGAAAAATGTCCCGATCCAAAGAAATGTTTTACCTAGCGGTTCCATATCAGGTCCACTTGGAATCAAGAACTGGCGGAGAGGGGGGGATTCGAACCCCCGGTAGGTGTTACCCTACGCTTGCTTTCCAAGCAAGTACCATAAACCGCTCGGACACCTCTCCGGTTCTTGGTTGCGATTACGATGATTTTCCAAGGAGCGGTCCGGTCAAGGAGATTCGATCCAAAAGTTCCGAGCGGAGGATTAGGACTTTTTCTCTGAAATAAATTGGGCCGCTCTTTTGGAGAATGCCATGATCGTATAGCTTGGGTCCACGGAAACCGCCGTAGGAAATACGCTGGAATCGCTCACATATAAATTCGAAATTCCATGCACCTTATGTTTCCAATCTACGACTGAAGATTTAGGATCCAATCCCATTCTACATCCGCCGGCTGGATGGGGAGCTGCCATCGCCATAGAAGCGGGTGTTAATGGAAGCGAATCCACAACGCCTATCTCCTCTGGTTTAGTTAAAACGGTTCTTTTCAGATCCGGAAGGATCACTTTATATGCGCCTGCTTTAAAGTTCAGAGTAACTTGTTTACGAATGCAGTCTCTGAGTATCTCTTTAGTAAGCGGTCCGAAGTTGTACTGCACTTCTCTTTTCCCGCTGGATTTGACTTCTATTCTTCCTAACTCGGTGTCCGGATCGTCTATCCAACCTATCGTGCCGCCGAGTCTAGGAAGTTCTTTCATAACCTCGAAATGTTCGGCGCCGAATCCCGGAACCAAAGCACCAATCGCTGCCGGTTGTAATTGATTGGCCATGATTAGATAACCGCCTTCCCTATAAATGCCGCCCGCATAACGTGCCAGTCTGAATTCTTCTACACCGTATGCCGATGGAATATTTCTCCATTGGATAATCGGTTCCTTGTAGAGAGCATGGACGAATGGAGAAGGATTGATCGCCAAAAATTCTCCCAATGCGGGCAACTTTTTTTTGAGCCCGTTTTTAAGAAGAAAGGTGGAACTCCCGAAACCTCCTGCGGCGACCACGACTGTGTCCGCTTTAAAGCGCAATTTCACTTCGGATTCTTTTTGAGAAGGTCTGTCTATCACAACCGCTTCTAATCCGACTACTTTGTCTCCTTCCAGTTCCAATTCTAACGCTTTAGTATCGGCGTAAAGGTCAGCTCCTAATGCCATAGCCATCGGGATATGAGTGATTAATTGGCTTTGTTTTGCTCCGAACATACAACCTTGCATACAATGTCCGGACTTTTGGCAATTCTTGCGAGCTTGGGGAACCGGGTTTCCTTCCCATCCTAATTCTTTCGAAGCCTTACGAACCAATTGGTTCATTTTATTATAATTTTCTTCCTTTGCAGGATGGACATTTAATGTGTCGTCTAACTCTTTCCAAAACGGTTCTAAATCTTCCGGCCCATGACCCAATACTCCGAATTTGTCTTTCCAGAGTTCCAATCTATCTTTAGGAGTTCTATAACTGTCCGCCCAATAATGAACGGAGGCGCCGCCCACGTTCTTTCCATACACTATATTGACAGTACCATCCGCAGTGGTTGCCATATTCCTTTCTGCGGAAACTTTGCCAGCCATATTCAATTCATGATTATCGAATGTTCCGGTATGATAGTAACCTCCTTCTTCGATTAAGGTTACCTTCTTACCTAGTTTAGCTAGTTCATAAGCAACGGTGGCTCCCCCGCAGCCCGTTCCGATCACTAAAACTTCGGTGTGGATCTCCTTGGACTCGCCTAAATTTTTCCATTCGTAAATTTTACCCGACATCGGAACCTCCTACTCGTTTGCGATAATAGATCCTGGATTCGCTTAACTTTTCCGGAGGATTTAAAAACGGTCCGTCATACGAAATCGTTTTGAAAGTGGATTCGTGTCCGTAGTACATTAGAAAAATCGGCATTCTCAAATTTGCCCAAACCGCTCTGACAGTATCCGAGTCGGATTGATTCAACTCCGATAGGAACTTTCTTCTACTTTCCAAGGAAAGTTTGGAGAATCTGGAAAACTTCCAATGGAAGAATGGAAGATATTCCAAAACCAATATTAAAGTTTTAAAGTCCTCGGATAAGAAAGGATCTACGAAATAAAATTCTTCATCCAATCTTTCGAGTACCTTGGCTTCTTTATACGTTGGAGCTCCAACAGCTTCGGGTAAGATAGCTTCCGATAATGCGGCCAGGGTTTCTAATTCCGATTCGGAGAAAAATAATACCTTAGGTAATTGTCCGGAAGATCTGTTTAAAATACAAATAGATCCCCCGAGTACTAGAGCTCCCGAACCGGCGAGTCCCAGTCTCAAGAATGTTTTACGGGAAAAACGCGGGGCTGAATTTGCCATTGCAGTGTTTTCCTTTGATTCTTGGAGTTGTCAATCCTATCCTACCCGTTTCCCTATAGAAAACCAACTTGACGTTCCAAACGTTCGATAATCCTTAGTATTCATGGCAGATAAGAATGACAAAGTTCCGGAAAATGTTCCGGGAAAATTCTATGTTGATAATAGCTGTGTTCCTTGTAATGACTGCTTGGAAGAGGCTCCTCAACTTTTGAAATATACCGACGATGAGTCTAAGGTATATTTCCATAGACAGCCTGCTACTCCGGAAGAAACAATTGCCGCTCGCAAAGCGAAGGAAATTTGTCCTGTCGAAGCGATCGGTGACGACGGAGAATAATCGGTCCGGAGTTTTTCGGTTTTATGCCGATCGAAAAACTTCCCCAGAAATCAAATTACATTTTTCTAATTCTCCTATCCTATTTTAACCCTTTCAAAAAAGAACGCCCACGCGAAAAAAAAGGCTCCATCGGAATCGAATTCCCAATAGTAGATCACTCGTTCTATAACGAAAGGATTAGTTCGAGTGACATTTGAAATCTTAGATCGGTTTATGTTGCGGAAATAAATCCCTTACATTTTAGGATTTTGGGCCTTTTTTACTCGCAATGTACTCGTCTATGCTGTCTTTATATGTATTAGTCGATAGAGCAAGTTCTTGCATTTTATGGAAGAAAGACCGGGCCAAGAAGAAATCAAATTGGATCAAAACCAAGATTTGTACCGGGTCTTAATCGAAACCAGTCGAGAGTTGATCTGCCTCCACGATCCGGAGGGGATTTACTTATACGTTAATCCGATTATTGAAACTCTTACCGGTTTTAAACCGGGAGAATTGTTGGGCCGTGACCCGTACGATTTTATTCACCCTGATGATCGGCAGCGTATTCGTACGGATTCTCATAATCCTGCAAAAGAAGGAAGACCAACGGTCGCTACCCAATATCGTTTTTTAAAGAAGGATGGGGACTATGTTTGGTTCCAAACGTTGACCCAGCCTATACGAAATAAAGAAGGCAAGGTAACTCACTTAAACACAACTTCCAGAGATGTTACGGACCAAGTACAGCTAACGGAGAGTTTGCAGCAGGAAAAAAAATTTTCCTCTATTATGTCGGAACTCGCAAAGGTAGGAGCCTGGGAATCTAATATTGAAACCGGGATTTTATATTGGTCATCTGAAATTTATAAGATCTTGGAGAGAGACCCTTCTCTCGGAATTGATAGGGATACCGTTTACCAAAAATATTCTTATCCCGAAGATCTGGAAAAATTAAAGGAGAATAACTTAAGAGTTTATCAGAAAGGTGAGACTTACTCTGTAGAGCATAGGATGGTCACTGAGACGGGACGAGTTATCTGGGTAAGGACTCAAGGGAAGCCTGCTTATTCCGATGGAAGGATCGTTGGTGTATACGGAGCGATGCAGGATATCACTCTTTCTAAATTGGTGGAAGAAGAGATCCGTCTAAGTGAGAAAAAATTTTCGGAAGCATTTCATAGTTCTGGTAACGGGATCATCCTTCTGGATAGGAACGGCCACTTTTTGGAACTGAATCAGTCATTCGCTAAGATGTTGGGGTATGAACCGGATGAGCTTCTTTTCAAATCTTTCCAAGATATTACTTATCCTGAAGATCTGAATATAGGAGCAGAAGCATTTCGTAAAATAATAAATGGAGAAAGAGATAGCGCTCAATTTGCCAAAAGGTACTTACACAAAAAAGGACATATCGTATGGGTATTCATCACCGGGGTTGCGGTTCGAAAAGATTCAGGAGAGTTGATGTTCATTGTTTCTCAGATCCAGGATATTTCCCGCAAACGGATCTTAGAAAATATCCTTAGAGAAAAGAACGCAAGGCTAAGATCCGTAGGGACTCACTTGAAGGAGAGAATCTCTCAGTTGGAGGAATTCAACCAGATCGTTTCCCATAATATGAGATCCCCGATCGGGAACATCTCCACTTTAGTTAAATTTTTAGAAGAAGCAGAGACGGAAAAAGAAAGAGTCGAATACATGGACTATCTCAAGACGACCTCCGACCAATTACTTACTACATTAAACGAAATCGTAGAAGTTATTAAAATACGACAAAGTCCGAAGGTTGTTTCGGAAGAAATCCTGTTTGAATCCGTATTTTCCAGAGTAAAGGCAATGTTTTTGGGCCAAATATTGGAATATGAGGCGGAAATCATCGCAGACTTTTCGGAATCTCCTTCTATTATTTACCCTCAAGTGTATTTAGAGAGTATATTCTTAAATCTACTTTCCAATTCTTTGAAATATAGATGCGAATCCCCTCATCCGGTGATCCGATTTAAGACATACTGGTCTCACGGAAATCATATTTTGGAAGTGCAGGATAACGGTTTAGGAATTGACTTAAATAAACATGGGGATCAGATTTTTAAATTACACAAAAGATTTCACCGGAACACCGAGGGAAGGGGTTTGGGTCTATTTATGACCAAAAACCAAATCGAATCCTTGGGGGGCGAAATCCATGTGGAAAGTACTCCCGGTCAGGGCTCTAAATTTATCATTCATCTTTCGAAAGCAAATGAATTCACTATCTAAAAAACAGAAACTTTTACTCGTCGATGACGATGCGATTTTTGTGGAAATCGCCAAAAGAACCATCGAAAAAACCGGCGCGGTCGAAAGTTTAAAAGTATTTCAGGATGGAGAAGGTGCGATCAGCTTTTTGCGAGAACATCAAAGCGATCCGGATATCATTCCTGATTTTATATTTTTGGATATAAATATGCCGTTTATGGACGGTTGGCAGTTTTTAGACGAGTACGCCAACTTTGTGAACTCGCTTAGCAAAAAGCCGGAAATCTATATGGTTAGCTCTTCCGTGGATGATTCAGATCTTAGAAGAGCGAAAGAAATTCCATTAGTAAAAGATTATATAATCAAACCTGTGTCTTTGGATTCGTTTAAAAAGATCCTAACAAACCAGTCCTAATTATTCTCCTCCACCTAGGGAAAAGGCTCTTTTTCCTTGGAACTTATATAAGTTATCAGTTTGAATACTATCCAAGCCGGCTTCCGAGATCCTAAGTAATAATTTTGCGATCTGTTCCGGCTGGATCTTTATAAAGCCGTCGCCCGATTCTGTATCCGGAGTTTCCGGATTTACGAATCTGCATCTCCAATGATCCGTTAAAAAGGTTTCGGGAGCCCCGTTCGGATAAACTTTCACTCCTCTATTCGTGATCATTCTGAGTTTCAGATCTCCTGAGACGGCACTTAGTTTTTTTGCCAGCTCTTCGGACGTTCCGGGAACCCAATCTAAAAATACATCCACGCCTACTAATTCTTTTTTTAGAATTGTCCTTTTGTATTCCGGTATATGGATCGCTTTTGCTTTTCCAAAAGAGATAGGTTTGAATTTTTCGGGAAGATGTCCTAGGTTTCCGATAACAGCTTCTCCGAATTCTTTTGTTCCTACTTTGATACGGCTTACACCAGCTTTGTAGATATCTCCGGTGTGGATCCCTTCTTCGATCGTAAGTAACCAAGCGTTTTGGATCTTGGCTGCGATATCGGGTTGTCCTAAGTGGACAAGCATCATGACTGCTGCGTTGATCAGTCCACTTGGATTTGCGATATTTTTTCCCGCTATGTCGGGGGCGGAGCCGTGGATGGCTTCGAACATGGAGACAACTTCTCCTATGTTTGCAGACCCTGCCATACCTACCGAACCAGCGACCTGAGCGACTATATCGGAAATGATATCTCCGTATAAATTTAAGGTAACCACTACGTCATAAGTTTGAGGTCTTTCCGCTAAATGAGCCGCACCGATGTCGATGATCTCGCTTGCAGCTTCTATATCGGGATATTCTTTTGCAATTTCTTTGAAGACTTCATGAAACAATCCATCGGATTGTTTCATAATATTGTCTTTTACCATCGCGGTTACTTTCTTTCTGCCGTAAGCTTTTGCATACTCGAATGCATAACGTATGATCTTCTCGGAGCCTGGTCTGGAAATTAATTTTAGACATTGTACGGTGTCGGAAGTTTGTTTGTGTTCTATACCTGTGTAAAGGTCCTCTTCATTCTCCCTTACGATAACCACGTCTAACTTCGGATGTTTAGTATCCACGTAAGGGTAAAGAGAAATACAGGGTCTAACGTTAGCGAATAGTCCTAAAGTGGTTCGAACGGTAACGTTTAAACTTTTATAACCGCCACCTTGAGGGGTTGTGATTGGAGCTTTAAAAAATACTTTTGTGTCGCGGAGAATATCCCAAGACGCCGGTTCTATTCCTGCACTATGGCCTTTTTTGTAGACCTGTTCTCCGATATCTATAAAGATCGGTTCAATGCTCGCACCTGCCGCTTCTAAGATCCTAAGAGTAGCGTCCATAATTTCCGGACCGATCCCATCTCCTTTAGCGACAGCGATTTTTTTCTTCGAGCTCATACCGACCTCCGGCGAAATAATTATATATTTTCGAATATGTGCTCAAATATCGGATGTAGGAATTCCTACAAAACGTTTTTGAGATAGTAAAATCTTACTTCAACCGATGAGGCAGCCTAAGTCAATCTGGATTAAGTCCAGGGATAGAATTCCAATACATCTCTCTCTTTCAGAGTTTCCGTATCCGAAAATTGGACTCCGAGTCCGTCCGAAAAAATTCCCGCTCGAATATCTCCACTTCCATTAAACTTCTTTTCCGATAAAAAAGTTTGGTCTTTGGTCTCATAAGAGACCGGGAAGAACTCGGTTAGTTTGTTTTTCTTCTTTCTTTCTCCCGCGAAAGGCAGATAGATCGGTTTCTCAGAAGGAAGTCCTAAAAATTTTCTCAAATACGCTTCTACAAATATCCGGAAACAAACCTGAACGCTAAAAGGATTTCCCGGGAGACCAAAAACTGCCTGGTCGTTCTTTTTACCGAACCAAATCGGTTTTCCAGGTTTGATCCTTACTTTATGAAAGATTTCCTTCACCCCGGAGGCTTTCAGAATTTTAGGGACCAAGTCTAAATTTCCCATAGAGACTCCGCCGGAAAGAATGAGGAGATCCGAATCTAATCCTTCCTGCACCGCTTTTTCCAAAAGGATAGGATCATCTCCGGCTCTAGTAACGGATAGAGGGACTATACCATATTTTTGTAATAAAGATCGGATAGAGTAGGAATTGGAATCTCTAATCTGCCAAGGTTTCGGGATTTCACCGGGACCTACGATCTCGTTGCCTGTCGAGATCACTCTCACTCTGGGAAGTTTGGAAGTTTGGATGGAATATTTTCCCAAAGAAGAAAGTAAAGACAAGACGGAAGCGCTAATGAAAGTACCTTCTTTTAGGATCTCTTGGTCTTGTTTTAGATCTTCTCCTTGGATCGCTATATTGGAGAAAGGGGCGGATTTCTCCGTACGAAAGCGAACCTGTTTCTTTCCATTAGAAATTCCTACATCTTCGGAATCTTCTATCTTTATAACGAGATCAAAACCATCCGGAACAGGAGCACCGGTCATAATACGAATGGCTTCTTCTCCGTTTTCCAATTGGAAAGATTCTCCCGCATGTAATTCTCTTGTATAAGAATAGATCCGATTTTCCGAAAAACCTTCGGACTTCAAAGCAAATCCATCCATGGTCGCCCGATGAAAAGGAGGATAATCCCTATCCGCATAGATCTTTTCTCTCAGGACTTTACCAAGAGAATTTTCCAAGTTTGTATTTTCGGAAAAAGAAACACTCGCAGCAGATTCGACGAGTGAAAGCGCCTCTTGGACAGAGATCAATGTCCTTCTCCTCTCATCATTTTTTTTGCGTGGAATACGGCGGGAAGAATGGCCTGCAAACTTTCAGTCGCCCCATTCGTACTTCCCGGAACGGACACCACTAAGGTTTTGCCTATTCTACCTGCGATAGATCGGGATAACATTGCAAATGGAGTCCGATCTTGACCGAAAGATCTCATTGCTTCCGCGATCCCCGGGATCTCTTGTTCTAGGATCTCCTTAACCGCTTCCGGAGTATTGTCTCTGGGGCCGAGCCCGGTCCCACCTGTGGTGACGATCAGATCCAAACCTAGTTTAGACCATTCTAATATTGTATTTCGGATCTGTTCCGGTTCGTCAGGTAAAATTTCCGATTTAACGGTTTCTACATCATGTTCTTTTAATAGATTTAGGATTGCTTTTCCGGAGCCGTCTTCTCTTTTTCCTTGGAAAGTGGAGTCGGAACAAACTAAGATCCCTGCCTTAGAGCCTGCGGCAAATTTCGTGATCTGAGAGTCCGTTTTTCCTCCCTTCTTGTCTAAAAGACGGATCAAGGAAATTTCTAACTCTTTATCGATTGGTTTTAGTAAATCGTAAATCACTAATGAAGCTACGCTTACGCCAGTCAAAGCTTCCATCTCTATGCCAGTTTTTCCTATGGACTTAGCTGTGGCCAAGATTCGGACAGCGTTTTTGTCGGAAAGGACTTCGAATTCTATTTGGAAGGAATCAATGGAGACTGGATGGCAATGAGGGATCAATTCTGCAGTTTTTTTAGAACCTAAAAGTGCGGCTGCCTTTGCCACTCCGAAAAGATCTCCTTTGGGAAGGGTGTTTTCTTTGATCCTGATAATGGTTTCCGGTTTGCAGAATACAAAACCCTCCGCTTGGGCAGTTCTAAGCGTTGTTTTCTTTCCGGTGATATCGTTCATGCTTCCTCTTGGCGGGAATCCGCAGGAATCAATATAATTCTGCGCTGGAAAACTGCGAGTAGTTTACCTGTGTTTTTGTGTAAAAACGTTTTGTTGGAGTTCCTACAGCGTGTTTAAAGATAAGATTAAATGACAAGATCCAGGATGGAGCAGTTCCTACATTTGCAACAGGAACAAGGCCTACTAACAATAGGAAATCCTACCTTCATCTTTTAGTCTTTGTAACTCCGTATAAAAGCGAATGATTTCCCCAAAGATCAAAAGTGCCGGTGTCTTGATCTGGAATTTTTCCGCTTTCTCTAGACAGGTATCCAGATTTGCTAACACCAATCTTTGGGTGGGAAGTGTAGCGTTTTCAATGAAAGCCATAGGAGTGGAGCCTGAATTTCCGGATTCCAATAAATTCTCCCGGATACTTTCCAGACTGTTCAATCCCATATAAACCAAAACCGTTTTATCTTCTAAGATCAAGTCTTCGAAACTTTCCGGATTTTTTCCGGTTTTCTTATGACCTGATAAGAAAAGGATCTCTCTTGCATATTCTCTATGCGTGAGTGGAATTCCCAAACTGGAAGCTGCCCCTGATGCTGTTGTGACTCCGGCTAAAATTTCACATTCAATCCCTAAGGAAGCAAGATATTCTATTTCTTCTCCGGCTCTTCCGTATATGGAAGGATCTCCGCCTTTCAACCGAACTATATTAGAATATTGTTTAGCATATTCCCCTAATTTTCGATTGATCTCAGTCTGGAGACAGCTATGTTGTCCGATCCTTTTACCTACATATTCCAAGACTGCGGGTTTTTTACAGTATTTCAAAACTCCCGCAGAAACCAGATCATCGTACAGAACTACATCAGCTTTTCTTAATAGTTTTACTGCACGAACGGTGAGAAGGTCCGGATTACCCGGGCCTGCGCCTACTAAATATACTTTTCCTGCGGTGAAATTCATGATCCTAACCCTGAGTTCCCGGGTCTTCGATCCCGATATAAACGGTCCCGTCCTCGATATGGACAGGGTATGTTTTTACGGAATATTCTTCTCCGCTGATACAAGCTCCCGTCCTTAAGGAGAATGATTTTTTATGCATAGGACATGCAACTTTAGGTTCTCCTTGAGAATCACCGACCATTCCTCTCGATAAGACCATGTCTTCTGTGTGAGGACATTTATTCTCGCATGCAAACCATTCATTCCTGGAACTGAAATGAAAGATTGCGATTTGTTCTCCGTAAACCTTGGCGCAGACTCCACCATCGTCCGGAAATTCACTTATTGTACTAACGGGTATCCAAACAGGTTCTTTTGCGGTTGTGTTCATTTTTATCTCCTAGTTCGAAACCAATTCTTTTTTAGGCCAGTCTACAGGACGCTTTTGTCCTCTTTCTTCGATGAAACGTACTGTAGGATCTGAATCTTCGCTGTTTATAAAATGTTTATATTTTTTTTGTTTTTCAGGATCTTCTACCACATCCTTCCATTCACAAACGTAGGTCCCGACAAGATGATTCATCTCTTCTTCCAGGTCTTTGTTGATGCCGAGTCTGTCATTGATGATCACATCTTTTAGATATTCTATCCCGCCTTCCATTTGCTCTAACCAAGCGGATGTTCTAGTAAGTTTATCCGCCGTTCTGATATAGAACATTAGGAATCTATCAATATATTTGATGCAGGTCTCTTCGTCCAAGTCTGCAGCAAGAAGGATCGCGTGTTTAGGATTTACTCCTCCGTTCCCGCCGACATAAAGGTTCCAGCCTTTTTCAGTGGCGATGATGCCGAAGTCTTTACCTCTTGCTTCCGCACATTCTCTGATACAACCTGAGACTGCTGATTTTAATTTATGAGGAGCTCTGATCCCTCTGTATCTTTCTTCGATACGGATCGCAAATGCGGTGCTATCTTGTACTCCGTATCTACACCAAGTAGAACCCACACAACTTTTAACGGTTCGCATAGCTTTACCGTATGCATGCCCGCTTTCGAAACCTTCTTCCACTAGGTCTTTCCAGATGTCGGGAAGTTGTTCCATTCTTGCGCCAAGTAGATCTATCCTTTGACCGCCGGTGATCTTGCAATAAAGATCGTACTTTTTCGCGATCTGTCCGATCACGATTAACTTATCCGGAGTGATCTCACCGCCGGGGATACGAGGAACGACGGAGTAAGTTCCGCCTCTTTGGATATTAGCCAGATACTTATCGTTGGTATCTTGGATCTCTCTATGTTTTTGGATCGGTTCGTTATAAATGCTAGCAATGATAGAAGCCACAGCAGGTTTACAAACCTCGCAACCGTTCCCCATACCATGAGAGCGGATCAACTCTTCGAAACTGCGGATCCCTTTTACCTTTGCGATCTGGAACAACTCTTGTCTGGAATATTTAAAATGTTCGCATACATGTTCCGTAACCACTTTCCCTTGTGCGCGAAGTTCTTCCTTCAAGATGGAATTCATCTGAGGGATACAACCACCACAACCTGTTCCGGCCTTGGTACATTCTTTTAAACCTTTCAGATCGGAACAAGAACCGGAACGGATCGCGCCTAAAAGATCTCCTTTAGAAACGTTATTACAAGAACAGATCTTTGCATCGTCAGGAAGAGAGCCGAATGCGGATCCTTCTTCAGATGGAGTACCTACGATCAAGGACTCCGGCTCGGCAGGAAGTTCTACATTATTTAAATAAAGAGTGAGAAGGTTGGAATATGCATCCGCATCTCCTACAAGTATTCCCCCTTTCAGTTTTTTACCGTCAGGAGAAATTACCAATTTTTTATAAACCCCCGTCCGAGGGTTCGTGTAAGCGATAGGAAGATGTTCTGTTTGCCCTAACGCATCGCCGAAAGAAGCGACATCCACTCCGATGAGTTTTAGTTTTGTGGAAAGATCGGAACCTGCATAAGATTTTGTTTTTTGTCCAGGGCTGCAAAGATTATAAGCGAGTATTTCAGCCATTTCATAACCTGGGGCAACAAGTCCGTAGATCATTCCTTTATGAAGCGATACCTCTCCGATCGCGTACACGCCATACACATTCGTCCTTAACTCGTCGTCTACGATGATCCCGCCTCTTTGTCCGACCTCTATTCCGGAGTTTTTTGCCAGTTCATCTCTGGGTCGGATACCTGCAGAAATAATCAACATCTCCACTTCTAAAACGGATCCGTCTACAAATTCCAGTCCTTGGAAATTAGAATCGCCTAATGCTTTTTTGGTTTCTTTGTTTAGATGAATACGAACGCCTAGGGATTCTATTTTTGATTTTAGAACGGAAGAAGCTGCCTCATCCAATTGTCTGGGCATTAAACGAGAAGCGAATTCCACCACATGACTTTCTTTTCCCATGTCTAAAACCGCTTTAGCGGCTTCTAAACCTAATAAACCTCCGCCAAGTACTGCGACTTTGGAGACTTGTTTAGCATAAGTCATGATCTTTTCTAAATCTTCAATAGTTCGATAAACGAAAACTCCTTGTTTATCAACACCTTCGAAATTCGGAACAAACGCGGAAGAACCGGTAGCTATTACTAGTTCATCAAAGGGTAATTCAGTCCCGGCAGAAGTGACGACTTTTCTGGAAACCGTATCCACTGAAATAGCGGGCTCCGAGAGTAATAAGCGGATCCCGTTGGTTCTATACCAATCGGAAGGAGAAAGATAAAGTGAATCTGCGGATCTATTCGTGAAATATTCGGAAAGATGAACCCGATCGTAAGCTCTCCTAGGTTCTTCTCCTAGAATAGTTACTTCAAATTTTTCAGTACCACCGTACTCTGCGATCTTTTCGGCGAATCTATGACCCACCATTCCGTTCCCAAGAATTACTAACTTCCGTTTCATTTTTATCTATCTCCTTTCCCTTTTAGGAGTCGGCTTAAGCCGACTCCAATTCTAAGGATTCGTTTTTTCTATTTCTTTCCCAAACATAAGTGTTCATCATGAACAGAAGGAAGGCGGATAACGCAACCACCACTGACAGAACGACGAATCCTATTGAAAAAGAGCCCGAAACCGCTTTCAGACTTCCTAATAGATTCGGAACGAAAAATCCTCCTAAACCTCCGAATGCTCCGATAAATCCCGTGATAATCCCGATTTCTTTGCTGAATCTAAGAGGTACGAGCTGGAATACGGAACCGTTCCCTAATCCTAAAAAGATCATTAGAGTTACGAAAATCGGAAGTATGATCCCGACAGTTGGTAACCAAGAGACGGCTATCAAACAAGATGCGACTCCTGCGAATACGGTTAGTAAAACTGTAACTCCTCCGAATTTGTCGGAAAGATATCCTCCGATCGGGCGAACCAGACTTGCACCTAAGATACAATAAGAGGTGTATAATCCTGTAGTAACCTTATCCACACCGTATTGATCATGAAAGAAGATGGGAAGAAAGCTGGCTATACCTACGAAACCGCCGAACGTTACGCTATACAGTAAACAGAAGAATAAAGCGTCTCTCGATTTGATCGGTACTAAATATTGTTTTAAAGGTTTTTTGGAAATTGTTCCCGGACAATCTTTCGCAAAAATTAAGAAGAATACGAAGGCAAAAGCTAATGGAATAAGAGCGAGGCCGAAAACGGCATGCCACCCGAAATTTCTTGCAAGATCAGGAGCGAAGAATGTTGCGATCACAGATCCGCTATTTCCGGCACCTGCGATACCCATTACTAAACCTTGGTATTCTTTAGGATACCATCTACTGGCTAAAGGAAGCGCCACTGCAAAGCTTGCGCCAGCCGTTCCTAATAATAATCCAACCACGAACACTTCAGGAAGAGTATTCGCAAATTTCCAACCCATCAAAAGGGTGAACATTGTGATCCCCATTCCTGACAAACCGACAATCTTTGATCCGTAACGATCAGAAAGCAGCCCTAAAGGAATTCTTAATAATGTTCCTCCTAATAGAGGAACGGAAACCAACATACCTTTCTGAGCAGGACCTAGTTTGAATTCTTCTGAAATAAAAACACCCAAAGCGGCGAGCAACATCCATACCATGAAGCTGAAATCAAAGTATAGAAAGGAGCTCACAAGCGATGGAAAGTGACCGATAGATAGAAATTCACGAAACTTTTTCATTTAAAGCTCTCCGTTAACGAGCAAAAATGCTCACACGCAACTTATAGCAAGAGTCATGCCAAATATATGGATTAGTTTTTGAAAAACATCGTATTCAGTTAGAATCATATAAAAATTTAGATTGAGGTCTTCTTTTTCGAACATTAATGTAAAAATCATCGATGTATGATTAAAGAAGGAAGAGCGAAATAGCTAGAAAATACGCATATATTGTACATCATGCTTAATTTAAATGCGCACCAATTGCATTCGCTCAAGTTCCATTAAGAGGTTTTGCTTGTTTAGATGGTCTGTGAATAATTTTTATAATTTGGCATGAAAATTGCTAAAAATGAATTTGTGAATACAAAAAACGGATTTAGAAGTACTTGTTCTTACTGCGGAGTCGGATGCGGAGTATTGATTCAGAAAGAGAGTGAAACCGGTTTTACCGTCCAAGGAGATCCGGATCATCCCGCGAATAAGGGAATGCTCTGTTCCAAAGGGTTGAATTTGCATCACACCGTTCTGGATAAGAGCGACAGGCTTTTATACCCAATGGCAAGAAATCCTAAAACGGGAGAATTACAAAAAACGGATTGGGACTCTGCGTTAGGAGAGATTGCTTCCCGTTTTAAAAATTTGATCAACGAATACGGACCCGATTCCGTCGGTTTCTATGTTTCCGGACAATTATTGACGGAAGAATATTACGTCGTGAATAAACTGACCAAAGGTTTTTTAAATACGAATAATATAGATACAAACTCAAGACTCTGTATGAGTTCGGCAGTTGTAGGTTATAAGATGTCCTTAGGTGAGGATAGCGTTCCGATATCGTACGACGATATAGAGATTGCGGATTGTTTTTTGATAGCAGGAGCCAATCCTGCTTGGTGTCATCCGATTCTTTTTAGAAGAATAGAAGATAGAAAGAATTCAGACCCAAATGTAAAGATCATAGTGATTGATCCTAGAAAGACCGAAAGTTGTGAAAACGCTGACTTACATCTTCAAATTATACCCGGAACCGATATATTATTATTCAATGCTATTGCAAGAAGTCTGATAGAGACGGGCGGATTAGATCCGAATTTTATAAAATCTCATACCGAAGGTTTTGAAGAGCTGAAAGAAAAAGTTTTTTCTATCAGTATGAAAGAATATGCGGATTCTTGCGGAGTACCGGAAGAATCCATCAGGAACGCTGCAAGTCTCATCGCAAATGCAAAAGGATTCTTAACTCTTTGGGCAATGGGTTTGAACCAAAGTGTCGTAGGAGTTAATAAAAATTTAGCCTTAATTAATCTGAATTTGATTACAGGAAAGATCGGCAAACCGGGTTCCGGCCCATTCTCCTTAACCGGTCAACCGAATGCGATGGGCGGAAGAGAAGTCGGAGGACTATGTAATCTTTTACCTGCTCATAGAAATCTTGCGGATGAAAGTCATAGAAAAGAAGTGGCGGATTTTTGGGGAGTGGAATCCATTCGGGACAAGCCCGGTTATTCTGCTACGGAGATGTTTGAAAATCTCAAGAGCGGAAAGATGAAAGCCATCTGGATCGTTTGTACAAATCCCACGGTAAGTCTTCCCGACGCAAGGACAGTAGAAGCGGGACTTCGAAATGCCGAACTAGTAGTTGTGCAGGATATTTCCAATCGACATGAATCCATTCCATTCGCTCATTTTGTTCTACCTGCTGCCGGTTGGACAGAAAAGCAAGGCACCATGACCAACTCAGATAGGAGAATAACGTATCTGCCTAAAATTTTCAATCCTCCCGGCGATGCAAAGGCGGATACTTGGATACTGACAGAGTTTGCGGAGAAGATGGGATTCGGTCCTTCTTTCCACTATAAGAATGAAGAAGAAGTTTTTCTGGAACATTGTATGCTTACTAAGGGTACTAATCTGGATATTGCAGGATTGGATTATTCTATCTTACAAGAAAAAAGATCCGTACAATGGCCTTTTCCTTCCAAGGACCATGAGGGAACTCCTCGATTATTTTCTGACGGAAAGTTTTATCGTCCGGGGGGAAAAGCAAAAATACATTCAGTCGAACCTGAGGATACTTCCGAAAAAACGAACGAAACCTTTCCTTTAATTCTTACTACCGGCAGGATCAGAGACCAATGGCATACGATGACCCGCACGGGAAAGGTGCGAAAGCTTAAGGAACATAAAAAGGAACCTTATCTAGAGATCCATCCGATCGATGCAAAAAAAAGAAAGATCCTTGATTCCCAGATCGTAGAAGTCAAAAACGAAAGAGGCAGTGTTCGAGTTAGAGCAACGATTACGGAAAGTATCCGACAAGGTACCGTGTTCTTACCTATGCACTGGGGAAGAAAGAACGGAAACGATGAGGCAAGAGCGAACAATCTCACAAGCTCTAAGTTCGATCCATTTTCCAAACAGCCCGGGTTTAAAATTTCCGCAGTGGAAGTCCTTCCTTATAAAAAACCTAAGGAAAAAATACTGATTATAGGAGGAGGCAATGGTACTCTCGCTTTCCTTAGAAAGTTCAGAGCTATCTCTCCTGAGGATGAGATCACAGTCTTATGCAAGGAAGAACATCCATTTTATAACCGTATTCTATTGCCCGATCTTATCAGTGGAGATAAACAATTCTCCCAATTATCTGCGGTGAGCGAAGAGGAAATAGAATCCTGGAATATAGAAGTAAAACCTTCCGTCTCCGTTTCCGAGATCCTTCCGGAAGGAAAGAAGGTCAGAGATTCCCAAGGTATTTTATATTCTTATAATAAACTGATCATTGCCACAGGCAGCAGACCTTCTATCCCTAAATATATCCCGGAGAAGATGTTAGGGGTTTTCAGTCTTCGTTCAAAAAACGATGCGGACCGTATTAAAGGATTTTTTGTTCCGAATACTCATGCGTTGATCGTAGGCGGGGGTTTGCTCGGCTTAGAGCTTGCTGCCGCATTAAGATCCTTGGATGTAAAGGTGACCATTCTTGTGAGAACGGATCGATTAATGTCCAAACAATTGGATGAGATCTCGGGAGAAATTTTAAGAAGAGAAGTAGAAGCAAGAGGAATACGGATCTTATTCGATACTGAAATCTCAAAAGTATACGGATCGGAAAGATTGGAGAGTGTTAAGTTCAGAGACGGTTCCAGCATTCGTCCGGATGGGATCGTATTTGCAGTCGGTACGGTTCCAAATTTGGAACTAGCGAAAGAAGCAGGACTGAATTGTAAGTCCGGGATTTTAGTGAATGACTTCTTACAATCCAGCGATCCGGATATTTATGCGTTAGGAGAAGTCGCTGAACATTCTACCGGAATGTATGGAACCGTTGCTGCCACGGAAGAGCAGGCCGAGTTCGCCGCTTGGCATATATACGGATATAAGATCGCTTCATATTCCGGCTCGATGCATTCTAATCTTTTAAAAATACCGGGTTTGGAATTAGTTTCCTTAAGATTGCCTGATGTACCGATGGACGAGGCAGGTCCCGAATACGAAGAGATCGTATTTTTCGATAAAAGAAAGGGCCGTTATAAAAAATGTATCATTAAGGGAGACCGTTTGGTTGGAGCGATTTTAGTCGGAGACAAGTCCGAATTTTCGGAATTTAAAACGATGATCTCCTCAGGAATCGAGTTAGGAGATAAAAGAGATAAACTTTTGACAGGATCTTCTCCACTTAAACCCCCGATAGGGGCATTGGTCTGTTCTTGTAATGGAGTAGGAAAAGGGAATATAGAAGAAGAGATCCGAAACGGTGTCTGCGATCTCAAGACTCTTTCCGAGCAGACCGGAGCGGGAACGGGCTGTGGAAGTTGTAGGCCTGAGATACTGAAAATAATAAGAGAGACCGAAGCATTCGCTCCGGTTTGAGAACTTTCGAAGAATAGAAGAGGGATTAGATCACTCTATATCCAGATCTATATCGGGTTTTTCCGAGATAAAATCGTCTTGGGAGTAGATCACTTCCAAAACATCGTCCATCCAATCCGGGGCGCTGTCGAACAAAGTATCCTTTGTTCTGTATTTTTCTATGATACGATTGTGCTTGATGATCTGCTCTTTGGTAGCTGCGTTCATATTATTAGCTTCGGTCGAAACGGTGGTTTTATTTCGCCTACGTAGGAAAAATAGAGAAAGATATTTCCAAAAAGTACAAGAAAAATTCGTTATAATCCGGATTTTTTTCTCCGACAAGAACGTCGGTCGAATAAGTTCTTTTATATAGAACGAATGTTAGGTTGTACTATATTAGAAGATAATAATAAAAAACCCGGTGGTCTTTTTAGGGACACCGGGTCTATAAAAGGAAAAATTTGCTTTATTAGAACAGCTCGTTCCCTTTGAAAAAGAAGCTGATCTCTAATGCAGCATTGTCATCGGAATCGGAACCATGTACTGCGTTCGCTTCTTTACTTTCCGCAAATAAGGCTCTGATCGTTCCTGCAGCAGCTTCTTTAGGATCGGTTGCTCCGATCACGTCTCTCCAATGTTGGACCGCATTGTCTCTCTCTAAAGCGGCTGCAACGATCGGTCCGGAAGACATATAGCTGCAAAGGTCGTTATAGAAAGGACGAGCTGAATGTACTTTATAGAATTGTTTTGCGTCTTCCAGCGAAAGTTTAAGGTATTTTAGTCCTAAAATTTTGAATCCTTCTTTTTCGATCCTTTGTAGGATATCGCCGACATGTTTGTTTTTTACTCCGTCGGGTTTGATCATGATAAATGTTCTAGCCATTTTTATTCCTTAGTTACTTGTGGTATAATTTTTTAAGTAATGCTTTACTAACGTGTTCCGGGACCTGAGCGGATACGTCCCTTCCGTGTCTTGCCACTTCTTTTACGATTGTGGAGGAAACGAAAGAATAGTCGTTCGAGGACATTAGGAAGATGGTTTCCACTTCGGGGGCGAGTTTTTTATTCATTAGGGAAATTGCATATTCATAATCGAAGTCCGTGACCGCTCTTAATCCCCTGATGATACTTTTAGCTCCTCTTTTTTTACAATAGTCCACTGTCAGTCCTTCGAAAGTGTCTATTTCCAGATTTTCCCAACCTTTGGTCGCTTCTCGGATGAATTCTATTCTTTCTTCGATCGAAAAAAGAAGACTTTTATTGGAGTTTACGGCGACACCTATGATCACTTTATCGAATAGACCTACAGACCTTTGAAGAATGTCCAAATGCCCTCTCGTTAAAGGATCGAAGGAGCCGGGATAAACAGCAATTCTTGTCATTTTTTACGCAACCTTGCCGCTTCTTTTGCCGGCAGTCCGTATAGGTTGATAAAACCTTCGGCATCCTTTTGGTTGTACAATTCTTCTTTTTCGAAAGTTGCCATTTCCGGATTGTAAAGTGAAACCGAGGATTTTCTTCCTACGATGATGCAGTTTCCTTTATATAGTTTCACCTTTACGGTTCCGGTTACGAATCTTTGAGTCTCGGAGATGAACGCTCTCACTGCAGCCATTCTGGAAGAGAACCAATGTCCGTTATAGATCAGCTCCGCAAATTCTGCGGATAATTTATCTTTATGATGTTGTGTGTCTCTGTCGATCGTGATGGATTCCAGGTCTCTATGTGCATGGAATAAAATTGTTCCACCCGGGGTTTCATACACTCCTCTGGATTTAATTCCTACCAATCTGTTCTCTACGATGTCCACTCTTCCGATCCCGTGTTTTCCACCGATCGTATTAAGGGTGTCCACTACTTGGTACGGATCCATTTTTTTACCGTTAACGGCTACACAATTTCCCTCAACGAAGTCGAGTTCCACATACTCGGGGGAATCCGGCGCTTTCTCGGGGGAAACCGTAAGAAGGAACATATCTTCATTAGGTTCTCTATAAGGATCTTCTAATATTCCACCTTCATAAGAGATGTGCATTAGGTTCCTATCCATAGAATACGGTTTGGAAGCAGTAACCGGCACAGGGATACCTTTGGACTTCGCATATTCTATTAGGTCTGCTCTTCCTCCGAAGGACCAGGTTCTCCAAGGAGCTATAATTTCTTTTTCGGGAGCCAGGGATTTGAAAGCCAACTCGAAACGGACTTGGTCGTTACCTTTTCCGGTTGCACCGTGAGCGAATGCATCTGCTCCTTCTTTTTTACCGACCTCTACCATCGCTTTTGCGATCAAAGGACGAGCTAAGGAAGTTCCGAGCAGATATCTCATCTCATAGATCGCGTTTCCTTGGATGGCGGGGTAGATAAAGTCCCTTGCGAATTCTAAACGAAGGTCTTCAATATAAACTTTAGAGGCTCCGGTTTTGATTCCTTTTTCTTCCAGGCCGGTGAGCTCTTCTTTTTGGCCTACGTCTGCGGTAAATGCTACCACTTCGCAACCGTAGGTTTCCTTCAGCCAGGTAAGAATTACGGATGTGTCCAATCCGCCGGAATATGCTAATACGATTTTCTTTATGTTCTTTTGAGCCGCCATTCTAAGGATAGGGAAATCGCTGGACCCCTCCCGACAAGTCCGATTTTCGTTGGAATTCCTACATAAGATTCGGTCCGGCTGGAATTGTTAAGATTTTCCGGGCCAGTTTAACTTCTCCGCGAATGCTCTCAGGATCAGAATTAAAGCATAGGTATCCATCTTACAATAAGCGATCAGATCGGCTTCCACTCTTCTTTTTTCCTGCTCGGTTACGTTCTCGGTCTTGACCCTTAAAAATTCGAAATTTGCGATATGACCCGCATTAATAGTGAGTTCTTTGTAATGGGCACCCGTTAGTACAGGAAGAACCACTTTCAAAGACGTGGTTCCTTCTTGATCCGGGTGATAATAATCATAATCCCAGAACGGTTTCGCTAGATCGGAAAAATCGGACTCAATTGACTGGAACCATTCTTTAAATTTAGGATAAGCTTGGACGGATTCTTTCAGGCAACGTTTTTCAAAACTATCGTTGAATGCTAGGATAGTTCCTCCCGGTTTGATATGCGAGGCAAGAGATTCAAGGATCCCTAACCGAGGATCATTATCATGATCGTCCAGATAGATGTACTCTTCCGGCGTTTCTCCCAGGTCATTTCGAAGGATATGTAAAGAATATAAGAACGGTACATGTTGGAAAGGATGTGTATTCGGATAAACAGGTACGGGGGGATTAATCGTCTCAAAATCCAAACAATATATAGGAAACTTCAATCGATTTAGATACGATAAGAGTGCGTCTCGGTCCAGATATTCTTTTCCGGTCTTTACTGCTTCTACTTGGATCTTCTGGCGATGGGTAAATTCGGAATCCGGTTCTACCTCGGATAGATTTCTTATACCTTGATCCCAAAGAGTAAGAGTGAGTTCTTTTCCCTCTCTCAAGGTGAATAGATCTCCCGGAGGAGAATCCGAATAACAGGATTCCGGATGGATACAATTTCTGGGATGATTGCAATGTTTGGAGAAGATAGTGGAAGGAATTTTATCGTTTTCTAATATTTCTAGGAGTTTGTACGCTTTTTCCTTTGTGTCTTCCAGATTGGCTAAAGTTTCTTTACTACAATCCTTTTTGTGAAATAATCGATCCGGATCAATTTCCGCTCCGTTAAAAGTATATTCAGAACTTACCGTCCATACTTGAGTAGAAGTCACCTTATATCCGGCTTCTTCCAAAACCATTCTGATAAATGAAAGTTCGGAAATATGCGTCTTCTTGACGGAAGAAGATGCCTTGATAATAATTGCCTGCCAACCTTCTTCTTGTGGAATCAGAAAGTCGGCTCTTGTATCGAAAAATTTCGTTCTGACGCATGCTCCTTTAACGGGTTGTTTCGAATCTAAATATGATCTCGTTTTAGGATCCTTATATCCCCCGTGTTTTGCATCCGGGAAAAGATTACCCGCGATATCTTTGAGCAAAGACTTTTGTTTAGGTGAAATGAACTGATTGGAAATGTCGAACTCAAGGTTAGGTTCTTTTAGAAATTTCCAAAACTGTAATTCGCAATGCTGGCCTATTTGGAATGCGGTTCTTCCTAATAGAGGGAGTTCTTTTTCTCTATAGGGGGCCAGAACATCGAATAGAAGTTTTCGTCGTAGAGATTCAGGAAAAAGAAAAGACAACCGCCGAATCGAGGTTCTTAGTAATTTAGGAACCGAATCCATGGCGGAGTCTTTTCATTTCCGACGGGAAAATTCCCGATATCGGAAAGTTAAGCCAAAAGTACCTTGATATCTTTCGGACTGGAAGCGCTGTAAATTTTGTTCTCGGAAGTTCCCAAATTTGCTTGGGTCAATTTTTGAGAAACAACACTTGGTCCAAAATCGATACCGACTAACTTTGGAGTCTTAACGAAGGTAGCAATCGCTTTGTCCCAATAAAGAGCTTTGATCAGAACTTCTCTGAACAAAGGTAGGCTGATATCCGCATCGTTTTGGTAATTTCTTCCGTCGAAGATAGAATAAACAGGGATCTTTAACTCGGAACCTTTGTAGCTGAATCCGATCCTTTCCATATCTTGTGGAACGGTTTTTTCAGTCTCCTCCATGATAGGGCAATGAAAAGGAGCGGTAGTTCTCAAGTAGACGAATTTTACTTTTTTCTCATCCATTTCCGCTTTGAACTTTTTGCGGAAAGCAAGAAGTGCTTCCGGTGTTCCGGAAACGATATTAGAATCGGGAGTATTAAATAGAGAAACATAAATCGCTTTAGTTCCGCTGAGTCCAAGTTCCGCATTTGCCTTTTGAACTCTTTCGGAAAGTTCAGCAGCCGTGTAACCGATGACTGCAACCATTGGAGCCGGTTGTTTGTCTCCGATCTCTTCGTTACCTTTTAGAACTTCTTCAGAAGGATTATAAACTCCGTAAAGTTCCTGAGCTCTATATCCTAAATATAGAATGAATTTTAAAAATTTAGAGTAATCTTTGTAGAAGTCGGCGCCTTCTTTTCCTAAGGCCACTAATACTGCAGGAACGATTCCTTGGCTATGACCTGTTGCACCGCTTGCGTTTGCGATCAACTCGGAAGAGGCAAAACCTTTGTTCACTAAAGAGACGTAATTTGCGGTTTGTGTTAGGAAGATACCTACGATGGAGACCGGCGCACTACAGAGATAATTTTCGTCAGGCGCGGAGTCTGGGTTTTTGATCCAGGATTCGAAATCATACCCTTGGGAAATGATATTTTTGTTTAGACCGGGGACTTCTTCAGATAGTGCTTTGAAAGCTGTATCAAACAATTCTTTTAAAGAAGGATCCGTTTCGTAAAGTTTAGAAAGTTCCTTCAACCAAGGAGAACCCTGACCTCCGAATTGCAAAAAAAGTTTATTGCCTTGAGCTTTCGCTTCGTTCAAAAAGTTTGCTACTGCCATATTATGCCTTGTTATAAGTCGTTAGAAGATGCTTTTCTTTCCAGCCTTGGGTTCGCAATTCTTTTTTAAAGAGCTTTTTCGTTCTGAATAGCGTTCGTAAAGAACGACCGTTCCATTAAACATCCGATTGTTCGCTTAAAATCTCTCAAAACCTTGCGGTTCCGTCCTTCTCCGGGAAAATGATTGACCTAGTCGGGTCCGCATGAGGTTATTCTTTCCAAAACCCTTCTAATTAGAAATATCTTCTAATCTCCGGTAGGACCGGACAGAAAAAACAATATGATAAAAGTAAGGAACCTTTCCAAATTTTACGGAGAGAAATTAGCCATTGATCGTTTGAATTTCGAACTCAAAGAGGGAGAAATTGTGGGCTTACTTGGCCTTAACGGTGCAGGAAAAACAACTACGATCCGAATACTTACCGGTTACCTGATGGCAACCGACGGATTATGCGAGTTGAACGGACTTAACACGTTTGAACATCCTTTGGATGTAAAGAAGAAGATAGGATATCTTCCGGAAACTCCTCCTCTTTATCCGGAATTAACCGTGATGGAATATCTCACCTTTGCCGCTAGGATCAAGCAGATCTCGGAGGCGGATCTTTCCTCGGAATTGGATCGAGTTTTAGGCCTAACTGATCTGACTCAAGTGAAAGAGAAAGTGATCGAAACTCTATCTTTAGGATTTAGAAAAAGAGTCGGGATCGCTCAAGCTATTTTAGGAAATCCTGAAATTATCATTATGGATGAGCCTATCTCAGGCTTGGACCCTAAACAAATAGTAGAAATCCGTAATCTAATCCATGGCCTGAAGGAAAAACACACCATTCTTCTTTCCAGCCATATCCTTCCGGAAGTTTACAAAACCTGCAATCGATTCCTGTTCTTGCATAAGGGAAGATTGGTATACCAATGTGACCGCCAGGAACTGGAAAAAGAAATGGAAAATCTTTCCGGACTCGAAGTGACCTTATCCGGGAAATCCAGATCGGAAACGGAAGTTTACCTGAATGGGATCGCGAGCAGATCAGGCGCGACCTTAAAATTCGTAGGGGAAGATTCCGTTGGTTCTACATTTCTAGTTAGTACTTCCTCGGAAAGGAAGTTTAAAGAAGAATTATATGCCGGGATCTCTTCCTCCGGTATCCTGCCTGAATTTATCCGCAAGCAGGATGTGACCTTAGAACAAATCTTTATGAACAAGGTTTAATTCATGTTTCGAAATATTAAATGGATCTTCTTAAAAGAAGTTAGGGTATTTTTCGGCACCTATTTGGCTCCCTTGGTTTTGGGTGGGACTGCGTTCTTAAATTCATTATTCGTTTTGATCTTGAATTTTAACTCAGGAACGAATTATACCGAAACCACAATCATTACTTTTATCTCCTTTATGAGCACAATGTTGATTGCGATGCTGATCGTTGCCATGGGTTCTATAACGGAAGAAAAAAACAGAGGAACGTTGGAGTTCCTATTTACCGCTCCTATTTCCGATCTGGAGATCGTAGTAGGTAAATTTTTATTCGGAACGTTTGTATGTGCGATCATCTCCGTTGCAGTGGACGGTCTCTTTCCGCTTTTCCTCTATTTCTTTTGGAAAGCTCCTTTATACATAGTTGCTTCCGGTACGATCGGAGTTTTTTTACTCGGGCTCTTCACCTTTGCAGTCGGATTATTCGGATCTAGTTTGGGAAAAAACCAAATGATCTCTCTTTTGATCTCGATCGCGATCTTGTTGACTTTATGGGTGATCGGTTACTTCTCCCATCTATTCGATGCCGCAACTCGTAGCGTTTTGTTTCACTTGCATATATTTACTCACTTTATCAGTTTTTCAAAAGGAGTGCTCCCTTTGAGCAGTACCGTTTTTTTTATCAGTGGAACGATCTTCTTTTTGTATCTTACAGTAAAAGTTTTAGAATCTAGGAGATGGAGAGGATGAGATCAAATTTAATGTCTAGAATTCTTTCCTGGACTTCCATCGTATTTTTATTACTCTTCTTCCCTGTTTATGAGTCTTTTTCAAGCGCAGGAGTCCGATGGGCGATTTCCATTCTTGTAATTTCTATTATCGCTGGATCCGGATTTTTATCGTATTTAAGTTCCAAAAAAGAAGATAAGGAGATCAATTTACTCATCTCTTCCGGATTGGGCATTGTTTCTTTGGGAATTTATTTCCTGAGAGTCTATTTGGAAGATCTTTCTCTTCAAAAAGGGGGAACTGCTCCGGTTTGGATCTCAAACTTAAGGGAATTCCTTTTGGTCTTCTTGGTATTATTCGTATTGGGAAGCGTATTCTTAGGATTATTAAGAGAATGGGAGAGAAGCTCCTTCGAAAACCAATCCAGTCTGAAAGGAAGAAAACAAAGCCTTGTCAGGGACTTTTTTCTCGGGACGGGGATACTTCTTCTTATACTAATATTAGCGAATTATATTTCCGTAATGAGAAATCATAATTTCGATCTGAGCTCCAAGGGAGTTCATTCCTTCTCCATCGAAGCCAAAAAGATCCTGAAAGAAATTCCCGAAGGTGGAGAAGTGGACGTAATAGCTTTTTATCCTCGCCCGCTGGACAGCACCGCTCGAAATGCGGATGGAAGTTCTTCTCTCGCGCTAAAAAGAATTCGTCCCGATCTGGAAATTTTACTCAGCCAATTGGTCTCTATTCATCCGGGATTCAAAGTAAAGTTTATCAATGCGGATGTGGAACTGGATGAAATTGCCGAATTCGGACAGGTTTCTAATGGTAACGTTTTGATACGTTATCGTAAAGCAGGTTCTATTGCCGGTCCGTATCCCGAGCAAAAGGTCGGAGTGAAAGATAAATCCGAACTGGAAGATCTGGAAAGAAGATTGGTCCAGGCTTTTATGAACGTCACCACCAAAGAAAGAAAGGTGTACTTTACGGAAGCGAATGGGGAAAGATATTCCCAAACTTTCCAAAATCTTCCGAACGAAAAGGTGGTCCGTTTTGCGGATTCATTATCTTTTTTGAATTTTAAATCCACCGGGATCGGTTTCCAAAATAATTGGCCTCCAAAGATCCCCGATGATGCGGAATTTCTGGTAATTGCGGGACCTACTGTTCCATTCTCCCCGGAAGCAAGGACGTCCATTTTGGATTTTGTTTTTAAAAAGAAGGGAAAACTTTTCATCACGATCGAACAAAGAGGCGGGGAAAGTTTCGATTGGCTTTTAGAAGCCGCGGGATATTCTTTTGCAAAAGGCAATCTTTCCCAAAGTCCAAGTCGGGCTCCTGGTTTGATCTTAACCAAAGCTTTTAGAGATCATGCGATCGAAGAATCCCTATCTAAAAAAGACACCGGGATCGTATTTCCTTATGGAGGATATTTCGAACAAAAACCTCCCGCTAATCCTGCAGATATAAAGTTAGACGCTTCTATCCTGTTGGAAACCGGAGGAGATGTTTATCTCGATAAGAATGGAAACGGAAAACAAGAGAAAGAAGAAGAGAAAAAAAATCTTCCGGTCGCTTTGGTATTAAAAACCAAGTCGTCGACTCCGGTCATTCCGCCTGCGGATCCGAATTCACCCCCCACAATATTGCCGGAAACAAAATCGGAAGACGAAGGACGGATCGTGATCTATTCCGGAACTTCCTGGATCACGAACCAATATCTTCCTTACGAGGCGAACTACGAACTTGCGGGAGCTTCCGTCACTTGGATGTACCAAGACGTTAGTCTTCCTGCGATCCCTCCTAAAAAAGAAGAGATCGAAACCGTTTCCTTAACGGACGGGCAGAAAAGAGCAGTTTGGATCTTGGGAATGTTCTTATTTCCCGGACTCATTGCGGGTCTAGGTTCCATCTACGTGATCAAAAGAAGAAAGGCCGGGCAGAAGAATGCGTAATAAACTTTATTTACTCGGCCTCGTTGTCGTTTTACTCTTTTTGGCCTTCTTCCTTGTGGAAAAAACTAAGGAAGATACAACGGAGATAGAATATTGGAAACTTTCTTTGGATCGGATCGAATATTATCCGCCTAGTGAACAATGGATAGAAAAGACGGGAGAAAAATTTTATTCTAAACCCTTTACGATCTCCGTGAAAGAAGGGATTCGAAAGGGAGAAAAATTTTTTACTGTCTTAAACAAAGACACTGAAACCGGAAAGGAAATAGAATACGAAGGCGGTTATAATTCGGAGAATACCGTCCGAGATTTCGGGACTTATAGAGTAAAAGGGACCGAAGAAGTTCTAGAAGGCGTACAGATCAAGGAATCCTTACAAGTAGGGGAAGATTCACCTAAATTAGTTTTTTATTCCGGCAATATTTCCAAAACTTTAAGGATCGGAAAAAAACATTCCTTAGGTTCTACTCGAGTAATCTTGCATGAAGGGCCGATCCGAAATATACTGACCTCTTCTTCCTATTTATTCGATAGATTCCAAAAAGGTCCTCAAGACTTCCGTCAAAAAAGTATTTTGACCCTAAATAAGGAATATGTAAAAGAAATTTCTTATGTAGATGAGAATGGTACTTCAATCCGAATCGATAATACTCCTTTTGAATCGAATAGTATTAAAAAAAATTTCTGGCGCAGGCTTTCCGGCGAGATCATTTTGCTGGAACCTAAGTTTGGCGAAGATCTATACAGATACATGACAGGTTTGAAGGTGGAAACTTTTCCTGATGATGAGAATGGCGCCGGTTTTGGCATTGGAAATATACTCGCTCCCGGTGCCGAGAAGTCCGAATTTTCTTTAGCTAGTGTAAAGGTTTTGATTTCCGACGGGAACGAGATCGTATATCGTTTTCATAAAGAGACCAGCATTGGAGATAAAAAACTGACTCCTGTGATCCGAATTATAAATTCTAATTTTAAAGAACCTCCGGTTTATGTAGTGGCAAATGCATTTACTCAAATTCAAGCTGCCGCGACTGCGATCAAAAACGCAAAAGCGATCGTAAAACCCGCTAAAACAAAGCCTGGAAATACCTCTCGGAAAAAATAATGTTTTTGATCACGCCGAACTCGGAACTCACTGAAGTAGAAAAGTCCAAACTTTCTCTATTGGATAAAATTTTCAGGGCCCCTACGGAAGCTTTCGATCTTTATCTTAGAAATCCATCTTTGGGTAGAAAGGAACTATTAAGATTACATTATGCGCTTTGGCTCCTTGCCCCGATTTCGAAAATTGCGGGGAACCTGATCAAGATCGTTTTGGACCTGATCTTCGGAGAGGAAGTGGATCTTAATCTATTCTCCGGAGTGATCACTTCTCTTATCATCTATCCTGTTATACTTTTAGTAGTTTCTCAGTATGATGTGGTCCGAGTGTTTTATAGAAAAGTGGATCGCACAAAAGGGGAGAATTATCCCGCCGCCGACGTCCTGACGCTTGCATTTTTAGCCTTCTCCGCTTCTTCTATCTTTTGGATCCTTCCGAGTCCGATCAATTTGGGATTAATAGGGATTTCTTTTTTGTATTCCGTATATCTCTCCTTTATAGGAATGAAAAGAGTGAGCGGAGTAGAATCTAAAGAAATTCTAATATTCTTCCTTTTTGGGACAGCGTATCTATTAAGTATTTCCTTGGTTTTCGTATTCATCTATAATATTATTAGGACCTTATTAAATTGAAAATTCATCTGATAGGGATAGGCGGGATCGCAATGGGAAACCTGGCTTCCATGCTGAGAAGTCTAGGCCACGAAGTTTCCGGCTCCGATGCCGGAGTATATCCTCCAATGTCCGATAAATTAAAAGAGTGGGGCATACCTTATTCAGAAGGTTTCGATGCGGAGAGAGTTAAAGGCAAAGATCTAATCGTAATCGGAAACGCGATCTCCAGAGGAAACCCTGAAGTCGAAGAGGTCCTAAATTCCGGATTGGAATATGTTTCCATGTCCGCCGCTTTAGAAAGATATATTCTCGCCGGAAAAAAAGTGGTGGTAGTTGCGGGAACTCACGGCAAAACCACAACCACATTTTTGATCCATCATTTATTGAAAGAAGTAGGATTGAATCCCGGATTATTCGTAGGCGGGATCCGTAAGGACGGATTTCCAGGTTTCGAATTCACGAACGGAAACTATTTTGTGATCGAAGGAGACGAATACGATACGGCATTCTTCGATAAGGCCTCCAAGTTTTTACACTATAGACCTACCTATGCGGTCTTGAACGCATTAGATTTTGATCATGCAGATATTTTTAAGGATATCGGAGAGATCGAAACAATGTTCTCCAGATTGTTGAGGCTCGTGCCTGGAAACGGAAAAGTATATTACTGGGCAGGCGCCTCAAATCTAAAAAGAATTTGTGGAGAAGCTTCTAAATTCGTAAAATCGGAAGCGTTCGAATTTAATAAAAAGGATTCCTTTCTTATTTGGAAGAAGGGAGAATTATATTCCGGAGAAAGACTTCTCCGTCCTGGATTTTTCGGAAACCATAATTATAGGAACGCGGAAGTCGCGCTCAGGGTTTGCGAAGAAATATTAAAAAAAGAAAATATTCCAAAAGCTAAGGAAAAGTTACTGGATGCTTTGGAATCTTTCCCCGGTGTAAAACGTAGACAGGAGATATTATTCGAGTCTGCGAGAAGTATCTTGATCGAGGACTTTGCCCACCATCCCGTTGCGGTAGAAGAAACGATCCGCTCCGTAAAGCAGAGATTTCCTGGTTTTAAAATTATCAGCTTATTCGAACCCCGAAGCGCTACTTCCCATAGAAACGTTTTCCAAAAAGAGTACTCTTTTGCATTTAAGGGTTCTGCAGTGACCATGATTACGGAAATTTATAATCTGAAAAAGGTCTCCAAGGACAGCAGATTGGATGTAAAAAAGCTGATCCTGAAACTTCCAAAACATTCGGGGACCCTTCCCTTTTACTGCAAGGACCCTAAGGATCTGGTCCAGAAAGTTCGGAAAATCCTTCCCCAATTCGAGAAGGATAAAATCCTGATCCTAGCGATGTCCAATGGGGCTTTCGGCGGAATTTATCCTTCTTTGAAGGAATTGGTCGGATCTAGAAAATGAATCTATCGGAAGAATTAGACAAAATTTTTGAAGAAGCGAATCGTTTGATCGGATCTTCCGTCGACGAAGCGGATCTGGACAAAAACAAGAACGAGTATTTGGGTAAAAAAGGAAAACTTACCTCAGTACTCAAAAACTTAGCGTCCTTATCTATCGAAGAAAAAAAAACCGTCGGCCAAAAGGCGAATGACCTTTCTAAAAGTCTGGAAGAGATCGTTTCCAAAACCAGAGAAAATCTCAAGGCCAAAGGTTTTAAAGAACAGTCCGAAAAAGAATGGTTCGATGTTCTTCGTCCATTGGGAGAGACAGAGCCCGGCACATTACATCCTATTACGAAAATTCAATATGAGATCGAGGACATATTTACCTCGATGGGTTTCGAGATCTGGGACGGGCCGGAAGTTGAAACTGACTTTAATAATTTCGGCGCCTTAAATTTTACGGACGATCACCCTGCTCGAGATATGCAGGATACTTTTTATTTGGAAAACGGAAACCTTCTTCGTACTCACACTTCCGCGATCCAAGTGCGTGCATTAAGAAAATTGAAACCGCCTTTCAAGATCATCGGACCGGGACGTGTATTCCGTTACGAAGAAGTGGACGCTTCTCACGAAACGTCCTTCTATCAGATAGAAGGTATGGTGGTAGGAAAGGACATCTCCGCGGGTAATATGCTCTATACGATGGAAGTCCTACTTTCAAGAGTTTTCGAGAAAGAAGTAAAGACCAGGTTGAGACCCGGATTTTTCCCGTTCGTAGAGCCGGCATTCGAGTTGGATATCAACTGCCAGGTCTGCGGAGGAAGCGGTTGCTCCGTATGTAAACAATCCGGTTGGTTGGAGCTGATGCCTTGCGGTTTAGTACATCCGAACGTTTTCAAACTGAACGGTTTAGATCCTCAAGAGTGGACCGGATTTGCATTCGGACTCGGACTTGACAGATTAGTTATGATGAAATACGGGATCCATGATATCCGTTATCTACATTCAGGGAACCTGAGGTTCTTAAAACAATTCTAATATGATTATCACTCCGATCCAAACCAGATGGAACGATTTGGATCCTTTCGCGCATGTGAATAATGCCAGATACATGTCCTATTTTGAGATAGGACGAGTGGATTATTGTTCCAAAAAATTCAATACCAAAGATATCTACGATGTTCCATTCTTACTCGCAAGAATGGAAGTGGATATGCTTAAGGCAGTCGAATTATTTCATCCGATAGAAGTTTGGACCTGCGTTTCTAAAATCGGGAATAAGTCATGGGATTTTACTTCCTTAATACGACATACGGAAACCAAGGAAATTTTTACTAAGGCAAAAACGGTCCAAGTGTCTTACGATCATAGGAATAAATCCTCTATACCGATCCCGGATTGGATCCGTAAAATTTTGGTAGAGGATTTGGAGATATTCAAAGCCACATTTGAAAAAGCGGATTGAATTTTTCCTTTTACCTGCGGTCTTTGAAAAACAGAACACAAAAATTTTCGGAGTAGTGAGCGGTAGATTTTCGCAAAGGTTAAAAGGAGAAGGTCGTATATTCTGGAGCAAATTCAAGCCCGGTGCATTTTAAACTTTCTATCAAAGATCTCAAAAGAATGTCGGGAAAAGTCCGGAAGAACAATCCAAAAGTATTCCCGAAGTTTAAATGATTTATAACTTTGGGGATAACTAGGAATCCCCACGGAGGTAATAAATTCTTTACAAAATATAAAAATTCAACATCGTTTGCTTCCTTTTGGAATTTCCAATGAAACGAACCTTCTTAACTATTCTAATTTATTCCTTCTCTTTTCCCGTATGGTCTCAAACTGCAAACCTTTGGCAAACGATAGTCGGAGGAGAACAATACAACGGCATGATTGCCAAGGATTGTCCGGAAGATCTGCCAGGTCACTTTATTATGTTAAAAGACGGAGGCTCCGTTATCATCGGATCCGCCAACGATTGTAGTAGGCTCGATACGCATGCCCTAGCGGAGAAAAGAAAATATTCCAATGCCTGGGCAACCAAGATTGACGGGAACGGAAATCCTGTTTGGTGGAAATACTTATTCACGGGAAAACCGATCGACCTTGGCGGATACACCCAATTCGTTTTGAATCATGAAAGTGTACTTTCAAAACTTTCTCATGAAACTTCGGATGGCGGGTTCGTAACAATGGGCACCATGGGTTCCGTCGAAAAGAAACAGCTTGTATTTATGAAATACGATGCCGATGGAAAACTGCTTTGGGACAAATATCTTTTGCCCAAAGACTTTTGTGATTCTTTTTGTGGAGAAACGGATGTAAGTGTTTGTCATCTACACGAACTTTCGAACGGCAAATGGACAGCGATCGTTTCCGTTCAATATAGATTAGAAAAAGAAACAAAAGAGGGAAATACTACCACGATATCGAGTACTATAGAGACTGCATATTTTTTTGTTCGGTTTTCTAAAGATGGAGATATTAAATTCGTAAAATACCTAAAGGATTTTAAGAACTTTCCTGAAACTAGTTTAGGATTTTCTGATGGAGGAGTTTTACTTGCAGAGAATACAAGCATCCATTCCGGAAAGGAATCCCAAAAGGATGTGATCCTCCATAAAATTGACGAGGACGGAAAGCCTGTTTGGAAAAAACAATATGGAAAACCGGGAATAGAGGAATGGGCTTCCAAGATCATTTCTGTTTCAGACGGGAATCTACTTTTTGCAGGTGCTGTAACTCTAAATTCTAGGAACACTCAGACCTGGCTCATGAAATTGAATCAAAACGGGGAAATAATCTGGGAAACTATACAAAAGATTGAAGGACTCGGATTTTTAACGGATATAATCGAAACCCCGGAAAAAGATTTTATGGCTCTTTCCTCCGATGGAGAAGGTCCTTTACGTTTGGTGAAATTTTCCGCCGAAGGAAAGAAACTTTGGGAGAAAAAACAAACGAAAAGATTGTATTCAGCCTATCGAATCCTGAACGTTTCGGACGGATTTATTATAGTGGCTTACACAAAAGGAAAGCCTGCGATTTATATAGATCCGATTCTGATCAAAACGGACAAGGAAGGGAATCTTTCAAAGGATGCGGTTCGGAAAAATTTTACGAATTAGGAAACCATAATATATTATAGATCGGGCCAGCTTACTCCACACAGTTCACTTGGCATTCCGCTCCTGCTTTTTTTAGGATCTTCACTATATTCGGGTTTTCGTACCGATTCTTTTGGACCGCCCAGTCCATCGGTGTCCAACCGATATTATCTTTTTCGTTTACTCTTGCACCTGCTTGGATCAAAAGTTTTAAAGATTCAGGGTGTCCACTTTCCGCGGCCTTGTGAACAGGTGTCCATCCATCGTCATTCTTTAAATTTAGATCCGATCCTCTCTGCAAAAGTAATCTTGTGATCTCGGGAAATTGGACAGCCAAATGTAAAGGGGTCATTCCGTCATTTCTCGTCGCACTCGGATCTGCACCTGATCTTAAGAACAATGCACATAACTCGTAGAAACCATGAAGAACCGCTCTATGCAATGGAGTTTCCCCTTCTCCGTTTTTGGAATTCAATTCCGCTCCTATCTGTAAAAGGAAGGCGGATACTTCATAGTATCCGAAACCGGCTGACTTGTGCAAAGGTGTATTGTCCAAATAATCTTTCGTATTCGGATCGGAGCCTCTTAGTACGAATCGATTGATGTCATCTATCTTTCTTTGGCGCACTGATTCAAAAAAATCCGGATCCAAACTTGCGTCGGTTTTGAGGGAACTTCTTACGATCTTTAAGGAGTCCGAGCTGATCAGGATCATATCGCTTTCCGCTAATCTTTGGGCAGCGTTTTTTCCCGAATCCGAATGAGTAGAATTCGGATTTGCCCCTAACTTGATGCAGGTATCCACCTGTGTTTTGGATTTTTTATCGATTCCTTCATGAAGAAGAAGGTCCGCTGTTCCCTGGTCGAATAAATTTTTACCAACCTGAGGAGCTGCTTTTGTCCGGAAATGATTGAAATATTTGATCTGTTCTTCCGAAACAAATTCGGATCTGGCTAAAATTTCCAGGATCTGTCTGAAACCTTCTCCAATTTTTTCGATATGATTTTTTTTGCGTTCCGGGTCCGATTCCAATGCTTCCGCTAAAAATGATCTTTCCAAACTTTGGTACAATCCGGAAAGTTTACTTTGCAAATACGATCTTCCGGTAGTTTCGGAAGTGAGGATCTTTCTTTCCACTCTTGCTTTTAATGCGGAGGATTCGGGCCCTGATCTTAATTTGATAAGCTCGTTTCGAACGGATTTATAATTTAAGATAGCGCCGCTAAAATCGAAGTCCGCATAAAGTCTGTCCCCTTCCTTCTCTTGGAGACCGAAGATCAGAAAATTCAGTTTTTCGATCCGATCATCTAATGCTTTTTCAAATTCTGCCAATCGGAAAGAAGAAGGTGTTTTGGTTATGTATTCTTTTTTGAGCTGTGTATATTCTTCGCTTAATCTCTTTAAAAAAGAGACCTCTCCTCCTTTCTGTGCGGATGAGTCTATTTCTGAGAATTTATCCTTATATATTAGAAAATATGAATTTGAAATTTTGCCTCTGATATTTTTTAGATAGTCGGACATCTCCGATCTGGATCTGTCCGAAAGTCTTTGTTCTAAGGCGTTTAAGGTTTCCCCGTATTCCAAAATCGATTTCTCATAGAGTTTTTCTTTTACCAGGTCGTCCGCTTTGGAAAGTTTAGGCCGGATCGTTTCTATAAAATTTTTCGCGCTCTGGTCCTCTATTTTGAAATTTAAAACATTAATCTCTCCGGTTTTATCATCTTGGACCTTAAAGCTGGGGAATTCTACCTTCTCTACTATTCCAGGGAACGCCGCTGCAAAGTTGATTGCGTATCTTGGATCGATCAGTTTGCGACCGGCTTCCGAGGAATAATAATCGATCTGGTATTCGGGAAACTCCAAATCGAAAGAAGTTTTGATCGAATAAGTGAGCGCCACAGAATCCCTTTTTTGGGATCTTAGATTGATCTTATACCCTTTATTTGAAAGAAAGATAGAACCTGAGATCAGTTCGTCCGCATCGATCGCATCTGCGATCTGTTTCATACAGATCTCGTCGTTACAGTTCAATTTTTGGCTTAGCTCAACTTGTTTTAGAAGTGCCGCCAAAGAATCATCGTCGGCTATATTGAATTTTCCTTCAAAATTTTTTAATATGGAATTGATGATCCCGTTCCTAAATCTACTCTCTAGATATTTTGGCACACCGTTTTCTAATTTCAGTTTATGGACATAGATCTTCCGGACCGAATTTTCTTTCGAAAAAAGTTCCGAACCAGAGAGAAAGAAAATTAAAAAAATACAAGCGACTTTTATAAGGGTGGGCTTAATAAATTCGTTCTTTGTTGGAATTCCAACATTACAAAGATTCAGAATGAAGCTGATCGTTTGAACTTCTACAGGATAAGATTCCCGATTGGAATCCACGATGGTGTTTGCCGTTATTAACTTGGGCCCAGGCTTTACGGAATCGTTTTCCAAAGGATTACCTCTTGTTTTCCAGAATGGAAATCATTTTGGACCAGTTTTCCCGAGTGTATCCGTATTCTTTGAATATTATTTTTTTCTTTTGGACCACCATGCTGGTCGGAGTTCCTGGGAATTCTAAAATTCTCATGCTAGTTTGTAGGCTGTCAAAATATAAAGATGTTTGTTGTTTGATACCAAGTTCGTTCGCTAATTCGGAAACGGAACCTGGATCATCTCCTACAAAAATGATCCAAAGATGTAGTTTTCTTTTTGGATAAGAAGCGTTCCATTTTTTAGAATATTCCAATAAATTAGGTATTTCTTCTTTGCAGGGAGGGCAATCGGAACTGGTGAAATTTAAAATCACTAGATCTTCATCGGGGATTTGGTCGAGTTCTTGGTATAATGTTTTTCTTTCCAAATCCAAGGAATAGAGGGGAATATTGCGGACCTCGCTTTGGTCATTGGGGTCTGCTGCAAGACTCCCGAAAGAAAGTAGTGATATTAGAACCCAAAGGATCGTTTTCATACAATTATTGAAAAGAGGATCTCTCTTTGAAGATTGGACCCTGGCAGGTTAGGATTTACTCCCAAGGTTTTTGGATTTGGAATGAAGTTCTAAAAATTCGGAATGAAACCGGGTGCAGTCAATCTTCTTCGCTTGAGAACGTAAAAACGAAACAAGATAATATGCTTAGAACGGATTGATAGAATACCCAAAGCCAAACCAGTTTTACCGGAAAAGCGCCGGTGAATTGAGAGATTGCTAGAGCAGGGGCGGCAAAAGCGGCAATGGAAAAAATGATCCCTGCAAGAAGTCCGCCAATAAGCCCGTACGGTAATGCCGGTCTAACGAGAGATATTAATATTCCAATGAAGAATACTTCTAATATGTCTGCTACGATGGGTCCGATCCAAAAGACCTGCGACATAGGAACGAAGAAGTTTTTTAGATTCGGATCAAAATAGAAAGTGGAGAATAAAAGAGTTCGAAGAGAAACGGAAGCTACTTCCCAGAAGCCTAGAGCTACGAAGAACCTGAGTAAAAATTGATTCCAATCTTTTGCCGTGCGTAAACCCATATAAACGAAAAGCCCGGGAATACCGGGCTTTTCCATTCTTTTTTTGTAGAAAGAATTTATTTTCCGACTACGAACACGTAATTGGTGGTTGCTGATCCGCCGATATTGAGCATCAGTCCGTTTTTCGCGCCTTCTACTTGGTAATCACCTGCGGTTCCGGTAACTTGTTTGTAGATGTCTAACATCATTCTCACACCGGAAGCACCAACAGGGTGTCCCGCTCCGATAAGTCCACCGGATGGGTTGATCGGTTTTTTACCATGGAAGTCGATCACTCCGTCTTCGATCGCTTCATGTTCCTTTCCTGGTTGAGTGATCCCGAATGCGGAGATCGCTGCATACTCGGAAGAAGTGAAACAGTCATGAGTTTCGAAAACGTCGATGTCTTTAGTGTTCAGACCGGAACGATCGAATGCGTCTTTCACGGTTTGGCGAGTCCAAGGAAGAACCCATTTATCTCCTTTGGATTCGGCAACTTTCGCTTCGAAAGTGATGGGAGCTACTCTATGTCCCCATCCTTTGATCTTAGGATAAGCAGAAAGTTTAGTTCCCTTTTTCTTAGCGAATTCTTCCGCATAATTTTTGTTAGCAAGAACCACTAACGCAGCGCCGTCAGTTACTTGAGAACAGTCGGTGATTGCAAGACGTCCACCCACTGCCATATTGAATTCTCCACCTCTTGCGTTTGCGTGTTCATTGTTCATGAACCAAGAACGGGTTTGAGCTTTAGGGTTACGTTTTGCGTTTGCGTAATTAATTCTGGAAATTTCCGCAAGAGCGCCCATATAACGTTTTTCATCCAACTTATAACGCTCTAAAAGGACGTCTGCGAGTTTTCCGAAAAGTTTAGGGAATGGGAATTGGACTCCCTTCGCTTCTTTTTCGTAATATGCTGCGGTTCCTAAGAAGTCTCCCCCTACGGAAGAAGAAACAGTCTTCATGATCTCCATACCTACAACAATCGCTACATCATAATCTTTGGAGCGAAGTTTGGTTTGAGCCGCATCTAAAGCGACGGATCCGGAAGCACAAGCTGCTTCGTAACGAGCGCCTGGAACTCCGAAGAAACAAGGATCAACTTCAGTTAAAAAAGCGCCCAGATGTCCTTGGACTGCATATTGTTCCGCGTCGAAGTTTCCTACGAAAACACCGATACGATTTTGTTTGTTTAACTTTTTGATTTCGTCGGGAGTAAGACCAACTTTTTCTAGTCCGTCTTGAACGGCTTCCCTGAACAAGGACATGAAGGTTTTTCCTTCTTTAGTCCAGTTACGTTGGAAGTCTGTTTGTTCTCCGCCGAGTACGTAAACTGCATCTTTCATGTAATCTTTCCTCCCTTATTATCCTTTAAAAAGAGAACGAGCGTCTAAAACGTCTTTCAGTTGATAGAAAGGTTTTCCCGCTTTCGCTTTTGCCAATACATCCGGAACAGGAAGTTTAGCCTTAGTGATTAGACTGATTGCTTCTTTTGGTCCGCCTAAGAAGTCTACGAATGCGGATGCTGGAGCCCAGTTAAATCCGGTTCCCATTGCAAGGTCGCTCATTTCTTTGGTTTCTACAACTTCTCCCACGATAGAAAGAGAGTAGCTTACGTAACGAGCTATAAAGTAACGAGCAATGTCCGCTTCCAAACCTTTCGCTTCTTTTACGATATTCATTGCGCCGATATAATCAGCTTCGCCGATCCTGCGGTTCGCTTCTTTGATAAAAGGAATATCGAATTTAGGCACCGGAACATACAGGTCACCTTTGATATCGTAATATAATTTTTCCTTTTTACCGTCAGGAGTTTTAGTCATTTTATAAAGACCTTGTCCGGACTTTCTTCCTAAGTCGCCTTTATCGATCAACTTCTGGAAATAATCGGGAAGTTTGAAGGTAGAATGTGCAGCGTCTTTAGTCATCTCATAGAGGTTGTCTACGATCGCCTTGTGAACATCCAGACCGACGAAGTCCGCAGTGTCCAGAGGAGCCATTGCTCTTCCGGTATAACCGCTCATGATCGCGTCGATAAGTGCAATACCACCTTTGTCGGAATATTCTTCCGCTTTGATAGCAGCTTCGTTGATTAACTGGAATCCGATCCTGTTACCTGCGAATGCCGGAGTATCATTCGTATAAACGACGGCGCGTCCCAGAGTTTTATCCAGGTATTCTCCCAGTTTTTTGGTAACTTTTTTATCGTTTCCTGCATGAGTTACCAATTCGCAGAGGATCATTTTATACGGAGGGTTGAAGAAGTGAGTTCCGTAATAATGTTTTTTACCGTCTTCGTCGAAAGCATCCGCTAAACGAGCGATAGAAAGACCGGAAGACACAGTGGATACGATCGTGCCCGGTTTACGAGCCTTAGCGATCCTTTTGTTGATCGGTTCTTTTACTTCATAACTTTCTGCAACAAGCTCGAAAACCCAATCGGATTCGGAGACAGCTTTTTCCAGGTCTTGGTCATAAGAACCGGGAATTAATCTAGGACGGATTGTGTCCGTTTTGATGGAAGAAATAGCTTTTTCGATCCCTTCTTTAGCTTTGTTAACGTCACGGGCTAACATATAGACTTTTGCCTTACCAAAAGCTGCCACGATAGCTGCGGATCCGGCGCCCATTGTCCCATTTGCGCCAAGAACGGTTACGGTTTTGATTTCCCTCATGGAATTATACCAACATCTCGGTTTTTGTAGAGTTAATCCTTGTTTAAAACAGGCTTTTTAGAGGGAAAGGCTTTTTTCTCCTTCGAAGCCCCTGCTTTAGCCGTTATCTATAAGACTTTGTAGAACGGTCGTTACGTTCGAAATAAACACTGTTCTTCGAAAAAAACGAATTTTCTCTCGAATTTTAAGAAGTTTCGGGGTTTGGAGAAGGGCCCGTAATGCCTTTTACGATTAAAACTCATTTCAGTGGGGGAGGATTTTTGGGGTATTTATCATCCTCTTTGTTACATTATTATGAGTTTTCCCGCTTGCGTCTTGTTAGATTAGATTAAAATGATTCCGATAATTTAGATTAATAAGCGAAACAATTGTAGCAGGAATCATTCGGGGGAACCTTTTCTATGATCTTAGAAAAGAGCTTACTAGATATACTTTGGGTCTTGGTATGTTCAGGACTGGTACTCATTATGCAAGGCGGTTTCCTTGTATTAGAATCCGGACTTACTAGAGCCAAAAACTCAATTAATGTCGCCATTAAAAATATTGCGGACTTCGGAGTAGCCACTCTCCTTTTTTATACGTTCGGATTCGGGCTTATGTTCGGAGTCACATGGAACGGTCTCATAGGAACTTCTTTATTTGCTCCTGTGTTTCCGGAAGGTAAGGCTTGGCCTCCGACTTTTTTCTTATTCCAGCTAGTGTTCTGCGGAACTTCTGCGACGATCGTTTCAGGAGCAGTTGCAGAAAGATTAAAATTCCATTCTTATTTATTCGCCACAGCTCTGATCTCGGGTTTGATCTATCCGATCGCCGGTCATTGGTGTTGGGGAGGAAGTATGACGGATGAAAGTCTTGGTTGGCTGGCTGCTAGAGGATTTCATGACTTCGCAGGTTCCACTCTCGTCCATAGCGTGGGTGGTTGGGTGTCACTTTCTCTTCTGCTTGTAGTGGGTGCTAGAATAGGAAGATTTCCGGAGAATGAGGAACCCAAAGCAGTCACCGGAAGTAATCTCCCAATGGCGATGTTAGGTGGAATTCTCCTTTGGTTCGGGTGGATGGGATTTAATGGAGGGAGTACTTTAGCTTTTAATGAAAAAGTTCCGGGCATTATACTGAACACTATCATCTCTTCCGGATTCTCCCTTATGGTAGCGATGTTATCTGCTTGGTTGATTAAAGGATTTCCGGAAGCGACTGCCCCATTGAACGGTTCTTTGGCCGGTTTAGTCGCCGTCACTGCGGGAGCGGATTGTTTTACTCCGATTCAATCTGCGATCATCGGTAGCATAGCGGGTTCCTTAGTTCTTCCTGCAGAAAAACTTTTAGATAAACTGAAGATAGACGATGCGGTGGGAGCTATCCCCGTCCACTTGATCGGAGGGATTTGGGGAACGATTGCTGTGGGAATTTTTGCGGATCTGAACCTGATCGGTCATAATGTCACAAGAACTTCCCTTCTTCTTACCCAAGTATTGGGTATACTTTCCGTGGGTGGATTTGCATTCGGACTTTCTTTGCTGATCTTTTACCTGATTAATAAATTTTTCCCTCTCCGGGTAGATGGGGACGAAGAAAGAATGGGGCTAAACATTTCGGAGCATAAGGCTACTACGGAGCTGATCGATCTATTCTTAGCCATGGATTACCAGAGAAAGACCGGGGACTTGGCAGTGGATGTTCCTGTGGAACCGTTTACGGAAGTAGGTCAGATCGCTGAACGTTATAATTTAGTTTTGGGAACAGTACGTTCTACACTTGCCGACAATGAAAAAGCAAGGGCGGAAATTGCGGACGCGTATGAAAAGGTGCGTATCGAGCAGGATAAGGCGGAAAAATTACTTCTGAATGTCCTTCCTCACTCCATCGCACAAGAGCTGAAGGCGAATGCCGGGCTTATCGCGGACAGTTATCCGAAAGTTTCTATTCTTTTTGCGGATATCGTGGGTTTCACTAAACTTTCCGCAGTGATGAGGCCCGAGTCCGTAGTACGACTCTTAAACGAAGTGTTCTCTCACTTCGATATTCTGGCAGAAAAGTACGGTTTGGAGAAAATTAAGACGATTGGAGACGCGTATATGGCGGTAGGGGGCCTTCCTCTACCGAATGAGGCGCATCCTTTGCTTGTCGCTCATATGGCTTGGGATATGAAGGAGCTTCTTTCCAAATTCAAACTCAAAAAAATGGGTACGAAACTGCGTATGAGGATTGGGATTAATACGGGTCCAGTAGTTGCAGGTGTCATCGGTACGAAAAAATTCATCTACGATATCTGGGGAGACGCAGTAAATCTTGCCAGTCGTATGGAATCTCACGGTGTTCCGGGAGAAATTCAGGTTACAGAGTCCACTGCAGAACTCATTCGATCCGATTTTGCTTTAACGGAAAGGGGAGAGATCAATGTGAAAGGAAAAGGTTTAGTCAAAACCTTCTTAATCAGCCATCGACTACGTTCTCCTGAAGAGAGATTTACCGATCTAGGATACTCATTCAGCGCAACTTAGAGATAGAAACGAAACATTATGAATCGTTTTAGATTGCTTTAACGAAAGAAAATGAAAAAAGGTTTTACTCTTTTGGCTCTAAGTCTTACGAGTGGAAATTTACTCTAGGAATAACGGAAAGATTCCCCAGATACAAGGAGTATCTACCATGGTAGCTAAGAAGAAAGCAAAGAAAAAAGCCGCACCGAAGAAGAAAGCGGCAAAGAAGAAAGTAGCGAAAAAAAAGGTCGTTAAAGCCACTAAGAAAAAAGCAGTTAAGAAGAAGACTGCGCCTAAAAAGAAAGTAGTTAAGAAAAAAACTGCTCCGAAACCGGCGCCTCGTCCTGCTGCTCCAGTTGCGACCCCAGAACCTACGCCTGCACCAAGCCTGTTCCCAACCGGCGGTTCCGGCGAAGGAGGGAGCAATATCTAATTGCTCTTTTTTCTGAGAAAACTGGTCCCGCTCCCTATTGGGAGCGGGATATTACTCCGCCTTCTACTTTTATTCCTATTTTCTAGTTCCCTATTCAGCCAAAACTCTCCTCCGGTTTACGCAAAAGTACTCTGCGTTAACTCTTCGGAAGGTTGTGAATGTAAGTTTCCTGAAAAGGAGCAAAGTATCCGTGTATTTCACGGAGAAGCCGTTATTTTAGAAGATCCATTCATAAAGTCCGAACAATCAAAGATACGTCGCTCTAAGGATTCCTGTATCTATCCAAGGGCAAATTTGAAACCCCTTGCTTACCAACATACATTTCGGCCCATGCAGACCACTTTGGATCATTCTCCTAAACCTTTAGAAAGGTTTCTCTCCCAAGAAGACCTGGAACGTTTGTCTGAATTCCAACCTACAAGTTTAGGAACCTATTATCCTACCTATTATCATTTGGCATTGGAAGAAGCTTTTCCTGGAACGGAGGTAGCGGCTTATTCTCCTTCCGGAAAAGAGATCGGCAGAGCGTCCGCTACATTCTTAGAACAAGTGCGCTGGGAAGGAAGTGGGATCGCAAAGGATGGAAAGAAGTACCATTTCGCAGGAGAGGGAAAATACGAGCTCTACGATCTGGAATGGGGTTGGGGAGCAGGATACAATTATCAGGTGTTTCCTTACAGAACCTTGGCAGTAAGTTTTAAGGATCTTTGCGAGAAAATCGGGTCTAAAATTTTTTCCTGCAATAAGTCAAAGGTCATCGGCGCGTTGGCGTTTATTCCCAGGATCAAAGAAAAGAGGATCAAAATGCAGAATGGTAAAAGCCACGACGGTTATTTCTGCTTGAATGATACGGGATCACCTCTGTACATCCGAGACGATAGAATGGATATGTTTGTAGGAGTTCACGGAGGAGGAAGTCCTTACCAGCCTCAGGAACTCTCCAGGAACCTGTTCTTAGACGCAGGCATCCACCCTCTTTATCCTTCCGATTGGAAATTATATAGTTCCGAAAAGGAAAGATTTTGGTGTCCTAAGGAAAAACTTCCCCGAAATCCTTTCTCACCTTCCGAATCGGAATGCAAATTGGATTATCATGCCCAGGCTCCTGAGAAGGGAATGGAGATGAGGATCTTTTTCCGTAAAGACGGGAGTTTGGTCCGTTGTAGGACTTGAAATAGATTAATAATGGCTACAATCTTTTCCCACCCAGCGGTTCCAATTTCCCTTTTCTTCTTTTTCGGAAAAAAAAGAATCCCGGTCTTACTTGCGATTTTTGGAATATTTTTCTCTGTTCTTCCAGATTTTGACGTAGTCGCTTTTAAATTCGGGATCCCGTATGAAAGCGATTGGGGCCACAGAGGATTTACTCATTCTATTTTATTCGCGCTGGTAATGTCCTGCATTGTGGCATTCTTCAAGATCAAACTGAAAGTAAGCTGGCTTACTCTCTTTTCATTTCTTTTTGTATCTACGGTCTCTCATGGAGTGTTGGATGCAATGACCACAGGCGGTTTAGGAGTCGGATTTTTGATACCTTGGAGTTCTGAAAGAACTTTCTTCGAGTTCAGGCCGATAAGAGTTTCTCCAATCGGCCCTAGGAATTTTTTTACTGCAAGAGGATGGGTTGTGATCCAATCGGAACTTTTGTATATTTGGGTCCCGGCAATTTTGGTTTCAATTGTGGGAATTGGAATAAGGTGGTTTATTAGAAAAACTGAATAAGAATTCCGATCTAATCGTAAAAAATAGCTTTAAATTTTTCAATTACGGGCGATATTTTATTAGAACGTTATTCGTCCTTTTAATATCTCTATGATAAAGCTGAAATCTTTTTCTTTAAATGACTGGAAAGCACAATTCAAGACTATTATAACAGATTACCCTGGTTTTTCGGTTGGCGATTTGAATGTAAAACAAGGGTTTGAGCGTTTGGAACAGCTTTGGCTGGAAATTAAAGATGAAGCGATTGTTGTCTTTGAATATCCTTATGTAGACCCCCTTTATAGAGATAGCTATTATACATATTATTCCGCAAAACATAGAAGATATGAAAGAGATTGCATTAGGATTCATTTCTTTAATTCTTCTTCAGTCTCAGATCCAGCTGACGGTTCTAAATCATATTTTGGCTTTGTTGTATTGCGACCAACTCCACATCGTTTATTGGGGAGAAGCCATATATCTCCGGAGCTTATGAAACGGAGAGAAAATGCAGAGATATGCTTATCCGAAGTGAAAGTCCAAGTGAGAGGAAAAATTATTTCAAGCGTAGGTTTTCCTTATTCTTCACAAGATTCTCATACTCATACTTGTGCAGAAACTTGTATTTGGTCGGTAATGGAATATTTTTCTCAAAGATATAGAGATTATATTCCAGTCTTGCCTTCTAAAATTCGGAAGGCCCTTGAATCTACGTATCCTAGAAGAAGTCTCCCTTCTGAAGGTCTTACCTCATTACAGATTTCTCGTGCACTGAAAGAATTCGGCTTTGGCAGTATGATTTATAGTATTGGAAGTTCTGAAAATCAAAAGAAAGTCTTTTATGAAACCATATATACTTACGCAGAATCCGGCATACCGCAAATATTAACTGTAAATAATGAAAATATATCTCATGCAGTTGTTTTAATTGGCCATGAAGTTAGATCAGTCGATTCAATTAATCATGCAAACTCCGAAAAATTAAATTTATATAATGGCCAAGAAGTGGATATAATCGACACAGCAAGCATTCCCGGAAAATATATTTTCCAAGACGATAATCATACTCCTTACCAGTTTGCAATGATTGAAAATCCGTTCGAATATTATCAAAGTAATAGTCAGTTTCAAGGAGCGCATGTAGTAAATACTGTAGTTCCTTTGTATCCGAAAATTCATTTGGATGCGATTCGGGCAAGGACTCTTGCAAAGGCAGTTTTAAGGGATAGACGATTTGGTCTTGAGCCAATAAAAGAGCAAGGCCCATTTACTTTTCGATTATTGCTGACGTCCTCAAAATCATGGAAGGGCTTTTGGTTTCCTTTAAAGGATAAATTCGGAAAGTTAGGAAAAGTGTTTTTAGAATTAGCTTTACCGAAGTTCATTTGGCTTGCTGAAATTGGCCTTAAGGAACATTATATATCAAATTCTGATTCGGTAGTAGGCCGAATTCTTATGGATGCTACAGGAGATGAATCATTGAGATCCGTTCTAGCAATACAATATACGAATTCATTATTTTTACTTGACGACCCTTCAAAACCTCAAAGGCTTGAAGAGAGTTTCCCTCCTTCCGTAATGTATCGGAATAATCTTAAAGGAGCTTGGAATGCCTGGAAACACTGATCCAATGGATATGCTTTTTACTAGCGTTATCGAAGAAGCCAAAAATGCCGGAAAGATTAAGGATATTGAACTGGAGGAATTATCCTCGTTAGCTTCTTTGATATATAAAGATATGGAAGAATCTAGAGCTGAATATAAAAATTATTTATCCGAGTCAGAGCGTTCTGCTGGCTCAATAATCATAAATTCTTAATATTTAAAATTAAGAATTTATGATATAGTAAAGCCAAGCCTCGAAAACCTTTCGAGGCTGATTTTAAAAAATCTAAATCAACTTCACTGAACCACTAAAAGGTCAATCTTTCCCCGTTTATTATACTTCACGAAAGCTTTTCCTTTTTCGTAGTAGTCGTGATATTCGCCTTGTTTTCTGAATTTAGAACCCAAAAGTTTTTCCGCAGCAGGTTTAGAAGCGCCTACCGTGATTCCTTGTCCTAAACCGGGGCTAGCATCTCCGACTACATTCACTTGCACTACCGTTCCCATATCTAAAATAAAAGCGGTCTCTTTGTTATCGTATTCGAAATATTCCAAACCGCTTTTTTTATCCGTTTTGATACGTGTAGGTTTTCCCCAGTTTTTTAGAAGATCTTCTAACTTGTCTCCAGGGCCGACGCCACCCACTTTAAACGCATTCACTTCGTTTGCAGGAGTAGGAGCGGTCAGTTCGATGGAATGGATCTTTGCTAATACTTTTGCCCAACCGGAAGTGGAATCGTAATTGGTAAGATAATAATTTGCAAGTCCTTTGGATTTGGGATCCACAGCCGAATAAGATTCTACCAATGCGATATTCAAGATTGGAGTAAAGTTCTCATAGATATAATCCGGATCTACTTGTTGTTTCTGAGCGGTGGATTGCCCGATCGTTCTTAAATACTGAGCGATCTGAGGATTGTTTCCGCTCTGAGAAGCAAGAGTTCTGATCTTTTGATCGATGGACAAGGCGAGACGATTAAAAAGTTCTTTAGCTTCTTCCTTTTTGTCCGTCCAGAATAGAACGACACCCAAGTTATTTGCTAAGGAAACGGTTCCTTCGGCTTGGAATGCTTTGTTGGCAATGCTAACAGCTACGTCTAGATCTTTTTCGTCGGCAGAATACGAAAGTAATACTGCATAGTTGGAGAGGAAGTACGGATCGTCCGTTTTTACGATCACTTCTCTGTATGCTTTGAGGGCACGATTATAAGCGGCCTCGTTTCCCGGAATGATCCTCATAACTGCACGTTTACTCTTATCCGGAGGAAACACCATATTATCTCTGAAAGACGGCATGTCCAAAACCGGTTTTAATTTTAATTCTTCATTGGAAGCGGTTGCCATCCAGATCTTATGCATACAAACTGCGAGTGCTTTACTTAAATAAGTATTTTCCGGAAACTTTTTAAGTCCGTCTTCTAAATTCGATCTGGCATCGTCTAAATTTCTTCCCAGTTGAATATCATCGAAAGTTTTTTCCATCTTAGCCAAGAAGCTGTACAGTTCTTGTTTATCCGTTTTGAGTCTGGACAATCTCTCATTCGGAGAAGGGTGGCTGGAGAAATAATGAGAGCCGATCAATTCAGGTCTGGTTTTATCCGCTTTAGAAGCTGCTAATGCTTCTTTATAAGATTGTTCCACTTCGTTCAAAGTTTGCAGAGTGATCAGCATAAAGTCTCCGCCGTAACCTGCCTTATCCAGTAGAAACAAGCCCGTTTGGTCCGCATCCAACTCTTGCTCTTGTGAAAATTTGCTATTTTCTAAGAATGCTTTTCCGGACGGTTCATCCTTGAGTGCATAAAACTTTTTTACACTGTTAAAAACATGTCTGTTATAGAAGTGAGCTAACTCGTGGGACAATACTCCTGCTATATATCTTTCTCGATGGAAGTCCAACTTTTGAGCTGCATCCGCTTCTTTTTGTTTGATGATCTCATCGAGTGAATCTAATGCACCTGAATGAATACAAAATTGCCCGCCCGCCATGGCAAATGCATTGAAACTTCCTTCCTTTACGATTTTGTAAACTAAAGGAAAAGGAGGGTTGCCGGAATTTTTGGAAAGTTTGCCGAACGCTTTGTCAATAGGCTTCTTCCATCCTTTATGATCCGTAAGCACAGTCTTTGACTTGATCAGATTTGTAAACTGCACGTTACTTTGTCTTACTAACTGTGCATACAATTCCGCGTCGAATTCTCCCGGTTTGTTCTGAGAAAAAATCGGAGAGCCCGAAAGTGAAACTAAACCTAAAACAGCCAAAAGTTTCAGGACATAAGGACGAACCGAGTAAGAAAGATTGATCATGGGAAAAACCTCTGAGGAGAGAAAACTATACGCTCTTAAGCGACTGTCAACTCTGAAAGGTTTAAAAAACGGAGTGAAATTTTTTGCTCGAAAATGGGGGTTTAAAGTAAAGGAAATTTTCTCCTAAATAAATTATATCCGAACCGGATTTGGAAAACTTCTAATTTTAGGCAGGGATGGAATGATCGATTAGGATCAAGATATTGATTAAAAATAAATGCAGAATGCTGAAAAAGAAAAATCCTCTGGCGAATTTAGGCTCAGGATTCTGGAACAATTTTACGGAAAGATAAAGTATAGATATACTCAGCGCCACGGAAGAGACCATATACAACCAACCCATGGAAGGTTCCGCCCAATAGAACGCGATCACGGAGCCGACATACAGAACGGTGTAAAACAGAATAGAGCGTCCGGTCTCCTTCACACCTTTTACAACCGGTAGCATTGGAAAATTTGCGTCGCTATAATCTTCTTTTAAAAAGATGGCAAGAGCCCAGAAGTGAGCAGGTGTCCAAAGAAAGATCATTAGAAATAAGATCCAAGCCGGCAAAGGTAAAGAATTACTAACGGCTGCATAACCGATTAGAGGTCCTACACAACCAGCCACTCCCCCTATTACGATATTCTGATGTGTTCTGGGTTTTAATAATATGGTATAAAGAAAAACATAAGCGAGAAGCGCCGCAAATGCGCATATCGCAGTCAGAAGATTTGCAAAATAATACAAGATCCCGAACGCAGCAAAAGTCATCGCGAATCCCACGATCCAAGCTTGAGTGCCGCTGATCCTTCCTGCAGGGATCGGACGATTTGCAGTCCGTTTCATTTTAGCGTCCCTATCTTTTTCCAAGATCTGGTTGAAGATAAAAGATGCGGAAGACATCAAAAAGGTCCCAAGCATGGTCATAAAAACCAGAAGGGTGCTCGGAGCCGAAGAAGAGCCAAGATATAGACCAGGCACAGCTGTTGCTAACACTAGGGAAGTAACCCTAGGTTTGATCATCTGATTCCAGTCTGAAAGAAAATTATTCATTCTATTTAAGAAACCTTACTCTTAGAAAGCTCGGAAGCTCTTTGGACCCAAACCGCATAAACGGATAAGAAAAGAAGAATGGCCACTCCGGTATGTGCAGCAGTCACTAATTTCGGGAGTTTCATATAGACGTTTACAACTCCCAAGCCGATCTGTATGATCAGAAGAACGATCGCCGTTTTCACGTATTTTTTGGTCTCTTCCGAAAATCCCTTGAATATTCCATAAAGGTTTATTAGAAGAACGTAAAATGCTACTAGATATGCACCCAATCGATGTTGCACTTGGATTTGTATTTTAGGTTCTGGAACGGAAGGGATCCATTCTCCGTTACAGGTCGGGAATTCCAAACAAGCAAGACCCGCGTAGTTGGAACTTACTCTTCCTCCCAAAATGATTTGGAAGAATATCAATAAAACTCCGATCAATAGAGGGATCTGGTCCTTTTGCAATAAACTTTCTTTGGTTAGAAATTCATTCGAATTTGGGAATTTTGTAAGATTGCGAGCCTTGAACGTAGCTGTAACGATACAAAGTAAGAACAGAATAGCATTCAATAAGTGAAGATTTACGGTCGCAGGATCCAAGGAAAGAAGAACAGTCAAACCGCCCAAGGTTACTTGAGAAGCAATCAACAAGATCCCTAGTATAAAATAGCCCAGGAAAGGTTTCCTTAATTCGGGAACGATTGCAGTCCAGATCGTGCCGGCGATAAGAACAATTCCTAAAAATCCGGAATAATATCTATGTCCGACTTCCATAAAAATATTAAAATCGAAGTCCGGAAAAATTTTACCGAAACAAAATGGCCAATCGGGGCATGCGAGTCCGGAATCAGTGGCTCGGACAAGCGGACCATACAACAAGTTTAGAAAAATTAAAACCGAATAAATGACGAGAAAGAGAGAAAACTTTCTAAAATGAGAATAAGTAGAGGCGATCATTCTGTTTTTTCGGAGAATCCGAGCTCTCCTTTACCATACTTGAGCGCGACTGATTTGGGGCAAGAGATTTGATATTTGAAAATTGAAAGGTTCCATTTTGATCTGAGACTAATTCTCATGCAATGTACATTCGATGATTCTAAAGAACGAGCGTTCTGCTATCCCGACCTAAGGATAGAAGCTTTTTATGTCGGTTCTAAACGTCTGAAAGGTCTGAAAAGCAAAAACGCTTTCAAAAAAAGGACAGGTCTCCAAAACTGGTTGGTATCTTTCGCTTTTAACAGAAGTGAAACGTTTTTTTTCTGATACTTTAGGAGTCATTCCATGAGCCAAAACGGAGACCATTACAACAAGGCAGGTTTTTGGACATTCGTGGTCGTATTGGCCGCAAACATTCTTTATTTCGTTTATCTTTCTGCGTTCCACAAAGGTGTTAAAGATTATAACGAAGTAGTTCCTTCTAACACTTCGGCAGCAGCGAAGTAAGGAAAGAAGCCGGGATAGAACGTTGTTCTCCTCCAATCATCCGCAGCATTTTTCTAAAATAGCTGCGGCTTTAATACTTTTATTACCATTCCTATCCGTTTTATCCTTCGATACCGAGAGAGAGTTGCCTGCTCATGCGGTCCCACCCGAACTAGAAGGCGTTGGTCTGGAAGAAAAGTTAGGGAATTATATCGATACCAATCTATCTTTCGTGGATGAACAGGGAAAACAAGTCCGCATCGGCGATTACTTGAAAGAAGGAAAACCTCTTCTTCTTACCTTAGTTTATTATAGATGTCCCACACTCTGCAGTCTTTATTTAAACGAGATCTCAACCGCGCTCAAAGAATTAAATTTAGAAGTTGGAAAAGAATTCAATTACGTAGCGGTGAGTTTTGATCCGAAAGAAAAACCGGATCTGGCAAAAGCGAAAAAAGAAGTATATGTGAAAGATTATGGAAGAGGGGACGGTTCCGGCTGGAGTTTTTTAACCGGAAATGATCCAGAAATAAAGGCATTGTCTTCCAGCCTGGGTTTTACGTACAAATGGAATCCTTATAATGATCAATGGGTGCATGTTTCCGTAGCCTATGTGATCACCCCTGATGGACAAATTTCCAGGTATTTAAAAGGGATGCCAATGGATGAAAGGACCCTGAGATTATCTCTCGTAGAGGCAGGAAACGGTAAAATCGGCGATTTGACTGACAGTGTTGCCCTTTTTTGCTTCCAATTTGATCCATCCAAAAATAGGTATACATTATACGCATTCAATATCATGCGAATCGGCGGTTTTCTTACCGTCCTCGTTCTTGCAGCGTTCTTATTCCGCTTTTGGAAGAAACAAAACTCGTCTAGTACAGTATAAAAAAAGGAAGGAGTGATTTCGATCCGATGAACTGGTTCTCTTTTATTACGGCGACAAGCTTCATGCCGGTTCCAGCGACTAAAGAATCGGGAGATGTAGATAACCTCTATATCTTCCTTCTTGTTTCGGGCCTTATCTCTTTTATCATTCTCATTGGGGGAATGGTAATATTCATTTTCAAGTATAGAAGAAAAACGGAAGATCAGAAAAGTGCGTATATCACGCACAATACTCTTGCTGAGTTCCTTTGGTCATTCATACCTTTCGTGATCATGATGATCATCTTTGCTTGGGGATGGAGTGTATTTCATGATCTTCGCAGAGTCGGAGAGAAAGGTGATGTTGAAGTTCACGTGACGGCTCGTCAGTGGGCTTGGACTTTCAAATACGCAAATGATATCGAGATCAATAGCCCCAGCGACAAAAAGTTAGTGGAGAATGATCCGGACTCTACTCTTCTCAAACCTGAGGTCGTAGTGGTTCCGGTCGGTAAGACCATTCGTTTTATTCTTACTTCCGATGACGTTCTGCATAGCTTCTATGTTCCTGCATTCCGAAACAAAATGGATGCGGTTCCCGGCAGACGGACCACTTTCACTTTTACTCCGATCGAGAAAGGTGACTTCACGGTTTTCTGTACTGAGTATTGCGGAACAAAACACTCGAACATGATGGCTACGATCCGTGTGGTAGATGGGGAGCAATTCGCTCTTTGGCAGTCTGAAAAACTCGCCGGAATGGCTGGCGCTAGTAACAAAGGACCCGCGGAAAGAGGAGAAGCTCTTTTTAAAGGAAGCCTTGGATGTAGCGGATGTCACTCGATCGACGGATCCAGGATTGTTGGACCGACTTTCAAAGGTCTTTACGGTAATAAGAGAGACTTCGCAGACGGATCTTCCGTTGTTGCGGACGATGCTTATATCAAACAATCCATCCTTGTTCCGACTGCGAAAATCGTCGCTGGATTTCCTCCTGCAATGTCTTCTTTCCAAGGAAGGATCAAAGAGGACGAGATCAAGGACATCATCGAATTCATTAAGACGCTTAAATAGGATTACGGACAATGGCCCACGAGCAACATAATTACCTGAATCACCAGAAGGGGATTTGGTCCTGGCTTACGACCTTAGATCATAAGCGTATCGGGATCATGTATTTTATCGCGATCATGAGCTTCTTCTTTTTAGGAGGAGTTTTCGCTCTATTAGTTCGCGCAGAATTATTCACACCCGGAAAAACCCTTTTTTCCGCAGACGTTTACAATAGAATGATGACCTACCATGGAGCCATTATGGTGTTCATGGTAATCGTTCCAGGGATTCCTGCAATTTTCGGAAACTTCGTTCTTCCGATCATGATCGGAGCAAAAGACGTAGCTTTCCCAAGATTGAACTTGATGAGCTGGTATATGCTGATGATCGGTGCTGCGATCACCGGTTCCACTCTCTTCTTAGAAAACGTAGATACCGGTTGGACATTCTACACTCCTTATTCTTCCATTAAAACCGGAATGGGAGTGATCCCGATGGTTCTTGGAGTATTTATTATCGGATTCTCTTCAATCCTTACGGGTCTGAACTTCATTGTAACCACTCATAAGCTGAGAGCGCCTGGAATGACCATGAACAGAATTCCTCTCATGGTTTGGGCCCTTTACTCTACAGCGATCCTGCAAGTATTGGCAACTCCGGTTCTTGCGATCACTCTACTTCTGCTGATTGCGGAGAAAACTCTTGGAGTAGGGATTTTTGATCCTCAGTTGGGAGGAGATCCGGTGCTATTCCAGCACTTCTTCTGGTTCTATTCTCACCCTGCGGTTTATATCATGATCCTTCCTGCGATGGGAGTGATCTCCGAGTTGGTAGCGACTTATTCACGTAAGATCATCTTCGGATATACTGCAATCGCTTACTCTTCCTTAGCGATCGCCGGGGTTTCCTTCTTAGTTTGGGGACACCACATGTTCGTTTCCGGACAATCCGAGTTTGCCGGGGTTCTATTCTCCTTCATCACGATGTTAGTAGGAGTTCCTACAGCGATCAAATTGTTCAACTGGATCGCAACCATGTATAAAGGAAGTATTCGTTTGGATGCTCCGATGTTGTTCGCGATCGGGTTCATGTTCTTATTCACCATCGGTGGATTGACCGGAGTGTATCTGGCTTCTACCGGTATGGACGTTCACTTCCATGATACTTACTTCGTGGTAGCGCACTTCCACTATGTGATGGTTGGTGGAACTCTGATGGCTCTTATGGGAGCATTGATCTACTGGTTCCCTAAAGTGACCGGAAAAATTTATAGCGACTTACTCGGAAGAATTTCCTGGGTCTTTATTTTCTCCGGATTTAACGTAACCTTCTTCCCTCAATTCATTTTAGGAAATATGGGAATGCCTCGTAGATACTACGATTATCTTCCTACATTCACCGAGTTGAACCAAATGTCCACTTTTGGATCTTGGTTGATCGGAACAGGATTCTTGGTCGGACTTTTCGGAGTGTTTCATGCACTTATGAAAGGAAAAGAAGCAGGAAACAATCCTTTCGGAGGAAAAACTTTGGAATGGACCATTCCTTCTCCTCCTCCACACGAAAACTTTGACAAGACCCCAGTACTAACCGGAGGGCCATATGAGTACCGCTAATCACACAGGTGGTTTTCATCACGCACATCATTTCGACAGCGCAGAACATCAATACGAGTCTTCTAAACAAGGGATCTGGTTATTCCTTGTTACGGAAATCCTAATGTTCGGTGGATTATTCGTAGGATATTCCATCTACCATTCTTTGTATCCTCAGGTTTTCCATGCGGGAAGTAAGCAACTTTCCGTTGTGTTAGGTGCGGTGAACACAGTAGTTCTTCTATTCAGCTCCTTCACTATGGCGCTCGGGATCAACTATGTGCAAAGAGGGCTGAAAAATAAGGCGATCATCGCTCTTGCGGTGACAATCGCTTGTGCGGCGATCTTCATGGTCGTAAAATTTTTCGAGTACACTCACAAGTTCCACGTAGGCACAGTTCCCGGTAAATACGCTTACACCGAAGAATTAAACGCTTCCGGTGAGAAGGTAACTAAAGTAGGTGCATTACTTGCAGAAGCTAACAAACTTAGCGTTGCAGAAAGAGAGCACAAACTTCATCTGGACGAAACTGAATACGAACATCTTACCCTTTTAGAAAGAACCAAAAATTGGCCTTTGTTCTTCGGATTCTATTTCGTAATGTCCGGGATCCACGGTTTGCACGTTCTTGCAGGTGCATTTCTTATCTTCTGGGTACTTTTGAAAGTGATCAAAAACCAAGTCGGTCCTGAATACTACACTCCTGTCGAAGGAGTCGGGCTTTTCTGGCACGTGGTCGACTTGATCTGGATTTACCTCTTCCCTCTTCTTTATTTAGTGGGATAAGTTAGAATCAAAAACTGCGATTGAAAGATCGTTGCGAAAAGCCGGGGTTTTTCTCCGGCTTTTTTATTTTTCTCCACAAGACCCGGCTCAAAAAAACTGCAAAGAAACGGCGAATCCTGCCGATATTTGAAAAGAGACTAGTTTTCCCGGACACAATATGCAAAATATAGATTATTCCAGAAGACTGAGACAATCCGGAACCAGAGGACCGGCTCCGCGTCAGGGTGAATCTTTCCCAACCGTGCAAACCATCCAGCATGTGAGAGGGGGAAATTCTCCCATCCGCTCTTTTCCGAGCTCAAGATCCATCTTTCTGGTTTTAGTAGGGGCTATTTCTCTTTTTACGGGTGGGGTAGTGGTCGGTCTCAGATTGGATCAGAAAGAGCAAGCCTTTGCTCAAAACGAAACTCAGTCTTTTTATAATACAGGGAAAAACGTAAGAACCGAGCAATCGGTGGAAGAGAGAGAAAATTCTTCCTCCGAAAACACGAATTCTAACGCAAGCGAACGATCTGCTGAAACTTCCTCTTCCTCCACTTCTAATCGGAATCCAGGACTCAAATATCCCGCTAGATCGGATAAGGAAAATTATTTCCTATCTATCCCGACCGAAGATTCGGTAGAAGCGATGGAAATTGGAAAAAAATTGCTAAGAGCAAGACCTGAGTTCCAAGGAAGATTTTTCAGATCCAAAGACGGAGAATTATTCCTAGGATATTTTTACGGAAAAGAAGAAGCCACCAAGGCTCTGGAATCCATTCGTCCTCTGAATGATCCGATTTTTCACAAAACTTCCATTCACAAACTTCAATTTTGATCCGAATTTTCGGATAAAGTTCAGTCTTGAGCGTTTACTCATTTTTTCCTTGACTTTGCCTCAAAATTTGCTATATTTTTGAGCAGAGTTTTAACGGAAGTCTTAATACTAATTGGCTGGCAAAAAGAAACAATCTGGCTACGATCATGGCGTAGGCGACTACGTCGTATATCCGATCCACGGGGTAGGTGAAATCACCGAAATCGCTAAAAAGGTTATCCTGGGAAAGAAAAAAGAGTGCTACGTAATGGAAATCCAGGGTAGCAAGATGAAGGTGATGATCCCGGTCGATAAAGCAAAGCAGGTCGGAATTCGACCCATTATCGACAAGAAGGATATTAAAAAAGTCATCAATCTACTCAAGAAAGACGAGGTCGATACTGAGGAGGACTGGAAGATCAGGTACCAAAACAACCTGAACAAAATAAAGTCCGGATCGATCTTCGAAGTGGCGGATGTGTGCAGGAATTTATTCCGCAGGGCAAACGGTAAAGAACTGTCCATCATGGAACGTAAATTGTACGAAAGCGCGTACAATCTAGTTAAGATGGAAGTCGCCCTAAGCAAAGGAGTTTCCCAAGAAGAAGCAGGGAATCTCGTGTCAGATGTTCTAGCTAGTACATTCGCTCCGGGAGAAAGAGTTCCCGTGGCAGCAGTCGACATAGACGAAGAATAATTTCCGATAAAACTCGAATCTATTATCAAAGGATTTGAGTTATGGCGTATTTTTATAAAGGTCTAACGGCCGTCCTACTCTCCTTAGTGTCGTTCTTTGTGACGCAAAAACAAACCCAAGAGTTTGTATTCTCAGGCTCCAGTGCGGGGCTTGTACTCGTAATTTCTCTCGTACTTTTGTTCGGTGAAACTAAACTATTTCCAAAACTTCGCGGAGACGTTATTTTTTGTGTAGGAGTGGGTGCTCTTTTGGGCTTCGCACTCGCTTGGTTTATTGGAACGATTATTCGTTTTGAGGAATTGAATCTTGCATTGTATCTGATCCTAGGTCTTTTCGGAGCTAGAGCAGGTAAGTCATTCGCTAAAGAACCTGGCCTTTCCATATTCGGCGGAGGCGGGGGTGGACCTACTTCTCTAGTAGATCCATTCGGCGTGGCTTCCATCGGCAAAGACGAAGTACGGGACAAAATTCTGGATACTTCTGTCGTGATCGACGGAAGAATATTAGATATTGCTGATACACATTTTATCGATGGTCCTCTCATTCTGCCTAACTTCGTGTTAAGAGAGATCCAGCTTATCAGCGATTCTTCCGATCCGATCAAAAGAGCCAGAGGACGTCGCGGTTTGGAGATGTTGAACAAACTCCAAAGAAAAGGTTCCATCGAAGTTAAGATCACATACAAAGATTATTCGGACACTAGAGAAGTGGACGCTAAGTTGATCAAACTTGCTAGAGACACCGGGGGAAAGATCGTGACCAACGACTTTAACCTGAACAAAGTCGCGGAACTCCAAGGAGTAAAAGTCCTTAACCTGAACACTTTGGCAAACGCATTAAAACCTGTCGTTCTTCCTGGAGAAGAATTGGCTATCCAAGTCATCAAAGAAGGAAAAGACGAAAACCAAGGTATCGGCTATCTAGAAGACGGAACAATGGTAGTGATCGAGAACGGCGGACACCTAGTCGGCAAAGAAGTGAAGGTTACTGTCACTTCTATCATCCAGACTGCTGCCGGAAAAATGATCTTCACCAAGGCTAACGGAAACGGTGGTGGCGGTAGCTTCGATAAAGGCGAGAGAGCTCCCGAAAAAGAAAATCGCGGTAAAGGCGATCGTGGCGGAGAAGATCGTGGAAACAGATACGATCGTGGGGACCGAGGAAACGAGGAAAGAGGGAATCGTAAAGATTACCAAAACAAAAACCAGAACCGCGGTAATTACCAAGAAAGAGGCGATCGAAACGAGAGTAGAGGTGAAGATTTCGGGAATCGTAAAGATTTCCAAGATCAGCAGCAACAACAGCAATAAGCGGTCGCTAAAGAGACAGAATGCGGGTCGTATTTAGGAATTGCCTCAAAATTCGACCCGGTTCCGAATTGACGGTATCCTGACCCGAAAAAAAATTGAAATACGATCTCAATAAGGAGAGCCAAATGCAGGCCCAGACGCAAGTGAAGGGACTGAAGGAGCTCGGTATAGAGCCCTCCGAAGTCTTCCATAACCTTTCATACGACGAAATTTTCGAACACGAAAAGAATAACGGGGAAACGGTCCTTTCCTCTAACGGAACCATGATGGTGGATACCGGTATTTTTACCGGACGTTCTCCAAAAGATAAGTACTTCGTAGACGAACCTTCTTCTAACAAGAATATCTGGTGGGGTCATATCAACTTTAAAGCCTCCGAAGCGGTTTTCGAAGAGCTTTATCAGAAATGTGTAAATTACCTGAGCGGAAAAAAACTCTATGTATTCGACGGATACGCTGGAGCAAACCCTGAGACCAGGATCGGTCTTCGTGTAGTTTCCGAAAAAGCTTGGCAGCACCATTTCTGTACTAACATGTTCATTCGTCCAACCAAGGAAGAGTTAGCAAATCTTCTTCCTGAATTCACTATCATCAACGCTTGCGGAGTGAAGAACGAAAAATACAAAGAGCATGGCCTGAACTCGGAAGTATTCGTAATCTTCAACCTGGCAAAAAAACTCTGCATCATCGGCGGGACTGAATACGGCGGAGAAATGAAAAAAGGTATCTTCTCCGTAATGAACTATAAGTTACCGTTGCAGGGAATCGTTTCCATGCACTGTTCCGCGAATATAGGGAACAAAGACGGAGACACCGCGTTGTTTTTCGGGCTTTCCGGAACAGGTAAGACTACTCTTTCCACTGACCCTAACCGTAAACTGATCGGAGACGATGAGCACGGCTGGGACGATAACGGAATTTTTAATATCGAAGGCGGTTGTTACGCGAAAGTGATCAACCTAGATCCTAAAACGGAGCCTGAAATTTTCGAAGCGATTAAAAGAGACGCTCTTTTAGAGAACGTGGTTTACGACGAAAAAACGAAAGTTGTAGATTATACTTCCGCCGCTAAAACCGAAAATACCAGAGTTTCCTACCCGATCTACCACATCAAAAACATCCAAGTTCCTTCCAAAGGTGGCCACCCTAAAGTGATCATCTTCTTGACTTACGATGCATTCGGAGTTCTCCCTCCTGTTTCACGTTTGTCTATCGAACAAGCGATGTATCACTTCCTTTCCGGTTACACTGCGAAAGTTGCTGGAACTGAAAGAGGTGTTAAAGAACCTACCGCTACCTTCTCCGCTTGTTTCGGAGCTGCGTTCATGACACTACACCCAACCGTTTATGCTAAGTTGTTGGGAGAGAAGATGCGTAAACATAACGTTCGCGCATACATGATGAACACAGGACTTGTTGGCGGAGCTTACGGAACAGGTAAGAGGATGAATCTTCCTTCTACCCGTAAAATTATCGACGAGATCATGAACGGAAACATCGACAAGTCTCAGTTTGTAAAACATCCGATCTTCCAAGTAGAATATCCTAAAACCGTAGAAGGTGTGGATAGCGCTATTCTGGATCCTCGTGAGGCTTGGGCTGATAAAGCTGCTTATGACGAGTCTTCTAGAAAGCTTGCCGGCATGTTTATTGAGAACTTCAAAAAATATGTAGAAGGTTCCAAAGACTTCGACTTCACAGCGTTTGGACCTCAGTTAGGCTAAGATCTTTAAGAAGTCGGATTTTGTCCGGAGGAGTAAGCGGGATTTCCCCTTACTCCTTTTTTATGCCCGCGGTGTTTCGGGAAGTTGTTGACAAACCGTTGTGCGGCGCATAATCATCATAGAATATATAGGGATCAAAAGCATGGAAAAGGAAATCAAAGAAGCACTGAATTTCGCGATCGGAGCGGCAAAAACCCTGAGAGAACAAGCGGACAGTATTCTTTTAAAAGTGGAAAAAGAATTTAAAGAACTCTCCGCAAAAGGTTCTCAAGACCAAAGCGAAGTTGCAAATAATCTTAGAAAATATATCGAAGACGCATTACGTTCCGTGGAAGGACTAGCCGGCCAAGTGAACTCTAAAGTAGAAGAAGCAAAAAAAGAATTCGGTAAGAAAAACTCTAAGGACTGAGAATCTTACTATATTTCGTTTTTAATCTTCCTCACCAATCCAAATCGATTTTCAAAATATATTAAAGCCTGGGATCATCCGATTCCAGGCCCAACCATTTCGCTAATCTTTCCTTATAAGGGAACGGAGGCGGGCTTTCCATATCCAATTCGAAAGAAGTATTCCACAAGGAGATATTTTGTTCGAATTTGATCTTCAGGATCTTTATAATAGTCTCCCTAAAGTTAGTAAACCATTCGGAAGAAGGGATCCCTTTTTCGGTTAGATAACCTTCTATCAGATCTATACTTCTATAATCCGAAGAAAGGGCCGAATAAGAAAAAGAATCATCGGAAAATTCGGAGAATACACTCTCCCATTCATCCGCGAAACTCCTTTCTTTGTTCCTACAATCGTAGGCTTGGCAGATCGATGCTCCATAAAAGGAATAATTCTGGCTACGTGGATCTCCCGTATAAACCGGATGGATCATACAACCGATCCTACTTCTGACCTTGGTCTCAGGAGAATGGCCGTTTACTTCTTCCGTAAGCATTCCTAAAAAAGGACAGTTGTAGGTGAGAGGATCTTTCTTAACAAAATTTTTTTCCGCTTCTTCTCTTACCTTTCTGAATTCCGCCATCGTATAAGGTTTGGAGAAGTCCACTGATCCTTTAAAAATCTCGGTTCTTTCTTTTAGGAGAGTCCTGAATTGGTCGGGTTTTAATTCTAGATTGAATAATCCGCAGCAGGCCCCGCAGGAAAAAGGAACGTCTGCGGAGGGTTGGCAAAGACCCACTTATAAACCGCCGTGAGGCAGATTCCCGGGTCTAGAAGGAAGAAATCCTAAGAACGCGAGTTCTAATTCTTTCGTCGCTGGATTTTCTACAATATTACAGTTCAGAGGGAAGATCTGCAGTCTATCTTCGTGGAAAACGATTACCTTTCCTCTATACTTTTCGATCTGTTCTCCTATAAAATCCTGTTTGATCATTGGAGCAGCGACTAAGGAAGATTCGGGCTTTATACCGCGGAAGAATAGATGATTGTTCGAGTTAGTAGAAACTAAGAAGATACTGATCCTTTCCAATTCTTCCAACTCCGTTAGAAGGTTTTCAAAATAATACTGGAATGTGATCAGATATCCGTCCGCTGACTCGGGTTGGATCTGTCCTTTGGAATACAGATCGATCCATTGGATCATCTTCGAGATCGTATCCTTGTTTGCAAAAAGTATTTCAGGAAGGTCCGTAACGACAGGAGTGATCTCCAGTTTTCTGAAATCATGAAGGCATTGGAACATCAATTCCCACCATCTTTCCGTATTATACGCGTCGTCCGGATTGTTCGGGATATATTTTCCTAAAGAGTGATTCTGGTGGTCGCTGAAAAGGATCCCTCCGATCACCTTGGAAAATTCCTCGAAAGCGAAGATCAAATGTTCCATTAACTGATAGGAAGTGAGTGATTCTTCTTTTTGTTTTTCAGTGAATTTGTAATAAGACGCCGCGATCGGGTTCGGATAAAATTTGAATATTAAAGAAGGATTAATGATCTTATGGACAGGTTTTCCTTTTGTAGGATCGGAGACAACTCTGATGATCGGTTGTCCATGAAGACTATAGTTAGTCCAAGTCAGATCGCTCGGATCGTAGTTCCTTCTGGCATGTTCCTTTGCTAAATACAAGGACTCGCCTATACTTTTATCCGCGAATAAATTCGTATAAAATTGGATCGTGAAGTCGATCGTATTCTGATTATCCGCGATTTCCCAGTTGGTCCCGATAAAACTTTTGATCCCGGACATCAAAAAGGAGCCCGCAAAATTATTCATCAGATCTGCGTTCAGATTTCTAGTGGTGCTTTTGTTGGATTGGCAAGAGTTTGAAAATACCATATCGGTATTAAATCCCGAGTTTTTAATCTCTCTTGCTTTTAGGATCTTTCCCTCGGAGATCAGCCATCCGTTTTCCAATGGATCATCGGAAAAATACAAATGTCCTGAATAATGGATGATATTCTTTCCTTTGATGAGAGAAAGAAGTTTTAATTTAGTAACTTGTCGTCCGCCTATAAATTCGATCTCTAATCTGGAGCTAGGCACCTTCTCACTTAGAACGCGGAAAATCTGCTCTCCTTCTTTTTGGGCCCATTCTAGATCCTCAGTCGGATCGGCGATTATGAGCATTCGGAGCTTCTCCTTTTCTTTGAAGGCACCGCCGGAGGATTCTCCTCGTACCGTTTTTCCTATATAGAATTTATCGGAAAGAAAACAGGTACCGTCATGTAGGAGTTCCCACGGGATCACTCCTAATTTAGGGTCTATATTAAAGTGAAGGTATTTTTCCGTAGTAAGTCTGAGTTTTTCTTGGATAGCTGCAGGAAAGAACTGATCGTAAAAAGTCTCTCCCAGGATCTTTAGATCATGAAGAATGTCTGTTTCTAATGTCGGAGTTTGTGCCGATTTTTGGTGGATCGCGACGGAGACTCGGACTAAGTTTTCAATTTCCTTAATATATTCTAGGATTAGATCTTCGTCCATCGTGGACTGAAGATGCGATTCGGATCCGCTGCCGGAACTATCTAGAATATTGAATACGTTTACGGCACCGACTCTGTCTATGATTAGGTTCAGCATTGGATCTAAAAACTGCGCCTAAAAAGTTCCCTTGCCGTGACATAAGCGCAGGAAGGAAACTGATTACAACGCTCTTAATCCAAAAGGATAAAGAGATCTATGGATTTAGACAAGTCTTTTCCCTGAAACTCCACTGTGTACTTTCCTTCTCTCAGTCCGGAGAAATTAGTGATCCCTTCGGAATTGAATTGGTTGGAAAGTATGAATCTTCCGTCCTTAGAAAGATTTACTCTTTGGAAATCTTCCGGTCTCGGACATTCGATTTTGACACTTAAGTAAGCGGTTTCGTCGGTTTCTTGTACGACTTGGTAAGTGAACTTGCAGTCCTTATCCATTTTTTCTTCAAAAACGATGAACTCGGAAGAAGACGGCGATTTTGCTACTGCGGAACGCATAGCAGGCGCATAATCTACACGAGTGTTGATTTGAAGAGTTTCAATCAGGCTTCCGAAAAGTTGTGCTCCGGATTTTCCTAATTTAACTACGATGGACTCTTTTCCTTGTGCCTTACGGGCTAATTCCATTTCCACATATCTTTTCAGATATTCAGGAAACGGTTTCGCTTGCCATCCTTCGTTTAGTTCGGCCTTATTCAGATCCAGATCCTCCTGGAAGGATTGGAAAGAATGTTTACGTGAAGCTGAATCGAAGTAGGACTCACCGGCAGCCTTTAGGCTAGCCTGGAGCGCTTCTTCCATTCTAATAAGTTCGTTTTGTAATTCGGCGTCTTTTTCTAGTTTAGTCAGTATTTCTGGTTTCCCTTCGAATAGTGACTGGATGATTTCTGACACCGGGTTTTCGTGGTTGGATTCCATTTGAGTAAGATTCTCCAATAGGTTTTATGACGATTCTTTCTACTCGGACAATTCGGAAAATTTGAGTTTTTTTTGTATTTTTTCGATCAATCTGAGTAATGTAACGCTCACATTTCCCTCGGTTATCCCTAAAAGGTCTGCAACCTCTCTGTACGGGGTTCTTGCAAGGAAATGGCCTTTTTTGCGCTTTTCTAAGAGTTTTTTCCGTTGTTCGTATTTCTTCTTTAGAGCTTGGGAAGTTTTATCTATTTCTTGAGGAAGTAAAGGGGCTTTTTTAACAGTTGCCGTCTGCTTTTCTTTCAATTCCAGAATATTTAAATATAGAGACGTAATCTTATCTTCCATACGGATATTCTCTTCTTCCCGCTTGGAAAGTTCGGAGCGAAGACCTAAAATTTTCTTTTTTAAATCCTCTACACTTAGATTCGTTTTTTCGACTAGGAATTGGATCTCCCCTTCGTCGAGGTTAAGATAATATATATATGAAAGTTTGAAAATTACCCTCTTCTCAACTCCAATATCCCCTAAAACTTGGTGGAAATGTTTGGTAAGCTCCTGGGCTTCTTCCACTAAATCCGGACGAAGATCCGGTTCGTCTTCGATAGTGGCGTATTCTTTTCCTTCTTTATTGACCTTTCCAAGGTTGGTCATCTTTAGCTCTCTCTTGGTTCTTTGCCAATCGATGAGCATATTACGTAGAACGGAATAAAACCATGTTCTAAAACTTGATTTACCTTTGAAGCTGGAAAATCTAGCACCGGTTTTCAATCTTTCGAACGCGTATAAGAAGAAGTCTCCGGCATCATCTTCACTGAGGTGGAAAATCTTCATCGGAAAATTGTAAATATCTTCGGAATAGGACTCGAAGAATAACTTGAGAGCGGCCTCGTCTCCTTCCCCGCATCGGGTAACTAGGTCGAGGGTTTTATCCTTTGACAAATTCATTCTTTATTTAACCTTGCACCTGAGAGCCAACGATATGAGACGTAGTTTATCCCTCGGAATTATCTTGGCCGCGTTCCATCTAAGCACCTTTGCGCAAAACGATAAAGTAATAAATTTTCTTTTCCCGGTGAAAACCGACGGAATCGAGAATAAGGTTACCTCTGTGTTCGGAGAATCCAGGGGGGACCATTTTCATAACGGAATGGACATCGCTTCAACGGGAGAGCCGGTTTTGGCGATGGCGGAGGGCAAGATCCTCTATTCACGGTTTGGTGAAGACGATCCTTTTGGGGAAGAATTCGGGACGGGTAACTCAGTTTGGCTGGATCACGGAAATGGGACGTATTCCTCTTATTACCATTTGAAGGATGGTCGTTTTCCGGGACTTTTAGAAGAACGTCTAGTCGCCGGGGGAGAAAAGATCGCCTATACAGGGAACACGGGTCACTCTAGCGGCGCCCACTTACATTTCGTTTTATTAAAAGACTTCGGAAAGACTATCCAAGATCCTATGAAGGTTTTGCCTATCGTGGACGACGAAAGCCCACCAGTGATAGGAAATTTACTCATCCATCATGATGAATACAAATACAGCCAGGTAAATGACGGAGATAATATCAATATTTCCAAGGCTTTTCCTGTGACTGTAGGGATACAAGATGCAGGTAAAAAACCGGGTCAGAGAAGGGGCGTTTCTCAGATCCAGATCTCCCTGAATGGGCAATTATTAAAGAAGGCAAGTTTCTCCAATTTACATTATGAAAAAGGAGAATGGAAAAATTCGGAAGGTTTTCCATTTTCAGAACTATATTTTAAGGATCAATATCTGGTTGGTCATTTGGATTTTCGAAATGGAGAGAATGTGATCAAGGTCCTCGCATGGGACTTTCGTCAAAATCTTACCGAAAAAACGTTCACTTTCTACGTAAGCCGAATCCGTTAGTATATCTTTAACGGTTAATCGAATTATAAAAATTAGATTATTCTTTATTTCCGAATTCCAACTTAAATTGCTTTGTTGCGGATAAAAAGTCTGCTCCGTCCAATAGGCTATTCTATCCGGTCCTTTCGGAAGATTAGGTGTCTTTATGTTTGAAATCGTGGATATTCCGGGGTTACCTCGGAAAAAATATCTTTTAGGGATCGCGATAGTCGTCGGTTTAATGTCCGCCGGTATTTTAGGTTTCGAGTTTTTAACTGGCAATCATACATTTCGTCCGGGATATACGGTCACTGGGATCAGTTCAATACTTTGTTGTTTTTTATTGTATAAGTCCCGATACAAAGAAGCGGTTTATCTCTCTTCCTTTATGTTTGCTTTGGCATTGGGACTAGGCGTTGTTTTTGGTCCTGGAGTTAAGAATGCCGCGGTCTGGTTTCCTGTTTTAGTCTTTTTCCAACTTTATTTTTTCAATCGGAAGATGGCGATAATAGCCATGTTCTATTGTTTAGGACTTATTTTTTGGAAGACGGGTGTCTCTATCGGATCTAACGGTAGTGAAATTTATACGGACTCCATTGCATCCCTTTGCGTTCTTACCTTATTTGCGATTCTGATAGGTGCAAATCTGAACAAGTTGATCTCGGATAAAGATATTCTTTTGAGGGAACTGTCTCATAGGGTCAGAAATAATATGCAAGTGATATTGGAGATGGTTTCCTTTCTCAAAGATTCTGAAGATTCGATGGAAACGAGAAACGTTTTACAGATTTTAGAGAGAAGAATACTGGCCCTCGCGTCCGTTCATACAGTTTCACTAGATGCCGAACATATCCAGAGTGTTTCAATCGGGGATGTGATCGAAAATTATTTGAATCGTATCGTTTCTAAATACAAAGCACTTCCTAACTTGGATCCTATCGCGAAACATTATCAGTTAGATGTGAAAGAAGCGAACCTTCTGCTTTTAGTTTTGGGAGAGATCGTATCGGCAACTTCCGAATCCGTTACGAATCATGTAGAAGATCTGAAGATCAGTTTTCGAAATCCTTCGATTAGAACATTAGAATTACAAGTTGAAGGGGCAAGTTTGGTGGAAGGGGATTGGAGCCGTTTTTCTAGGGACCTATTAAGTCATTCTGGCGGAGATCTAAAAGTGGATCCGAGCGGGATTGGAAAAGTTTCGGCTAGTTTAGTGACTCTGAAAAGGTAATGTTTAAATTCTATTGTTCCAATCTTCCGAACTGATCCTGTATAGAACATGGGTCCTAAGTGAAGAACCTTTCTGAACTCTGGGATGCTCGAATTCTCCAGAATAACATAATCCTATACTATTCATCACTCCTCTGGATGGATGATTGATCCTAGAAGTAAAAGAAACGATCTCTTTTGAAAGGGAATTTTCAAATCCGAATTTTAAAGCTGCTGTCGCTGCTTCTTTTGCGTATCCTTTTCCCCAAAAATTTTGATCCAATCTCCAACCGATCTCCAATGCTGGCGTGAAGAAGGAATTAAAATTCGTATACATTAAGCCGGTGAATCCGAAAAATATCCCGGATAACTTTTCTTCTAAGGCAAACAATCCGAAACCGAATTTTTCCCAATGTCGGTTTATCCTAAGGGTAAGTTTTTCAGTTTCGGATTTGTCGAGTAGTTTTGGAAAAAATTTCATCACGCTCGGATGGGAATTCATTCTGGAAAAAGGTTCCAGATCTTCCTTTCTCCATTTTCTTAATAGTAAGCGGGATGTTTCCAGCATCTGTGATTGAGAATATAAAATTTGAGCGCGGTTGGAAATTACATCTTAACCGCTTGTTTGGTCCCATTGTTTCCATAGAGTCTGACATTGTCTCCGAAACTTTCGAAAACGGTATCTTCTCCCAATAAAGTAACCAATCGATTCATCAATTCAGGATTCGGCTGCACTGAGTAATGATTATGAGCGCGGATCACCTTCTTCTCTTCGTCTCCTGAGATTAGATGGAAATAAACTTGGGAGTTCCCTTGGTATGCAGCGAGTAAAGTATGCAGCTGACCGATGATATCCGGCATTTTTCTATGGCGCTCTCCTAACTTGATGTGAAGCGCTTTTTCCATCTTGTCTTCAATGGTTGCTTCGTTCAAGATCTCAAAGCTGTTTACTTTGATCTGCCCCCTGAGTTCGGATTCTCCGGCTTCTATCCTGTCTAGATCTCCTTTTAGGAATACTGCTTGGTCTTCTTTGATGAGTTCTTTGAACTTTTGGTACACTTTAGGAAAGGCCACACATTCTATTTCTCCCGTGCGATCCTCCAGCTTAAAGTTTACGAATTCTTCCTTTTTTTTAGTGAATTTGATCTTTAAAGAAGTAAGAATCCCTACAACTTCTACTTTATTACCTGCTTTGATATTGTCCAAGGTTTCGATCGGAACGGAGTTCAGACTTTTTAAGTGACCTTGGTATTTGTCCAAAGGATGCCCTGAAAGAAAAAGACCGGTGATCGATTTTTCTCTTCTGAGCCTATCTTCCATTTCCCATTCGTCTGCGTCTTTAGGGAGTTTTAATTCATAGCTGAGGCCGCTGTCTCCGAAAAGGGAGAATTGACCTTCTCTAGATCTTTCCTGTTCTTTTTGTGCGAAGGAAACCAGACTGTCCATGGACTCGAATAGACATTTTCGAGTGTAGCCGAAAGAATCTAAGGCGCCACCTTGTACCAATGCTTCGAGTATCTTTTTGTTCAGTACTCGAGTATCTATATTGGTCATAAACTCGGTGATCTTTTTGAAACCTCCGAGGTTCTTTCTTGCTTGGATTATATTTTCTGCCGCACCCTCTCCTACACCTTTCATTGCAGAGATCCCGAATCGAATCGTATGGTCATCGATTACGGAGAAGGATACATCGGACTCGTTTACGTCCGGAGTCAAAACGTTGATCCCCATTTCGCGAGCATTATTGATATATTTTACAATGTCGGTCGTTTTGGAATGATCTCCTGCGAGTAATGCAGCCATGTACTCGGTCGGATAATTTGCCTTCATATATGCGGTTTGGTAGGTGACTAACGCGTACGCTACTGAGTGCGATTTGTTAAATCCGTATCCTCCGAATTTTTCCAACTGGTCGAATAGTTCTTCTGCGAATTTTTTTGCGTGGCCTTGTTTTTGCGCGCCTTCGATGAACTTGATCCGCAACGGATCCATGAGTTCTTTTTTCTTTTTTGCCATGGCTTTTCGGAGCATATCCGATTCGCCCATTGTGTATCCTCCCACAACTCGGGAGATACTCATCACCTGCTCTTGGTATACGGTGAGTCCGAAAGTTTCCTTTAAAATTACTTCGCAAGAAGAATGTGGATAAGTGACCGGTTTTTTGCCACTCTTACGTTCCAAATATTCCTCTAACATCCCTGATTCCATTGGACCGGGACGATAAAGTGCGATCAAGGCTACGATCTCGTCAAAATTGGAGACCTGGCTTCGAGCGACAAGATCCGTAATACCGGTGGATTCTAATTGGAAGATACCAAGTGTATTGGCTTTTCTTAATAATGCGTACGTGTTTGCATCATCCAGAGGGATTTTGTCCAGATCTAAGTCGATCCCTCTTCTTTCCTTAACAAGTTTGATCGCATAGTTTAGGGTCGTTAAGTTTTTGAGACCTAAAATATCCATCTTGATCAGGCCGACGGATTCCAAATTGTTTTTTTCGTATTGGGTAACGATAGATCGAACGCCCGGCTTGTCCTTCTCCGCAACAGTGGAAAGTGGAACTACATCTTCCAAGGGAAAAGGAGAGATTACTACGCCCGCAGCGTGGCGTCCCGGTTGCCGATGGTTCCCTTCTAAACGTTTTGCGATCGCGAAAATCTTTTTGTTTAAGTCGTCTTTTTCACTGGCTTGTTTCAAGTCACCGGACATCGCCAATGCTTCGTCTATTGTGATACCTGGTTTGCTAGGACAATAACTTGTGAGTCGATTTGATTCTTCGAAAGGAAGATTCATCACTCTGGCAACGTCCTTGAGCGCTGCCTTGGCGCCCAAGGAACCGAATGTAATGATCTGACCGACTCTATCTTCTCCGTATTTTTTGCGGATATAATTGATCACTTCTTCTCGGCGTTCCACGCAGAAGTCCGTATCGATATCCGGCATGTCCTTTCTGTCCGGATTCAAAAATCTTTCGAAGAGTAGATTGAACTGTAAAGGTTCTACGTTCGTGATCCCGAGTGCGTAAGCCACGATGGAACCTGCTGCGGATCCTCTTCCTGGACCGACTGGGATACCGGTTTTTTTGGCGAAGTTGATATAATCCTGAACGATCAAGAAGTAGCCTGCGAAGTGCATGTTCTTGATCGTGTTTAGCTCGAATTCTACTCTTTCTTTGATCTCGGAAGTAACTTGAGGATAACGCTGGCGTATTCCTTCCCAAACCAGTTTTTCCATAAAACCGTATTCGTCGAAACCTTCCGGAACAGCAAACTCAGGCAGAAGATAATTGCCGAACTTTAATTTAAGATCTACTTTATCACGAACTTCTAATGTAGAATAGAATGCCTGAGGGATTTCAGGGAAAAGTGCTTTCATTTCCGCAGGGCTTTTTACGTAGAAGTGCTGGTTGAATCCGAACTCCATTTCGTCTTCGATCGTTTTTCTCATTCCGATACGAAGAAGAATGTCCTGGGCTTCCTTATCGTCTTTTTTTAAGAAGTGAGAATCGTTCGTTACTACTAATTTGATCCCTGTCTTTTGAGCGAGATCGTATACACCTTTCGCGACAATATCTTGTTCCGGAATCCCGTGGTTTTGGATCTCTAAGTAGAAGTCTTCTTTATTAAAAATTTCGTTTAGTTTCCCCGCGAGTTGGAAGGATTCAGGAGTTTTACCTTCTAAAATTTTGCGGTTCACTTCTCCTGCTAGGCAGGCGGTAAGACAGATTAGACCTTCGCTATTTCTATCCAGAAGATCGTAGTCGATCCTTGCCTTCTTATAAAAACCTTCGGTATACGATTTACTTGCAAGCTTTATTAGATTTTTGTAACCTACTTCGTTTTTAGCGAGAAGAATGAGATGGTATGCGTTTCCGTCCGCGATCTTAAATTCTTCCGTTTCCGCCTTTCTGTTGGGAGAAACGTAAAATTCGCAGCCGATGATCGGTTTTATCCCGGCTTTGGTCGCCTCATTGTAAAATTCGATTGCACCGAACATATTCCCATGGTCCGTCATTGCCACGGAGCTCATACCAAGCTCCTTGACATGTTGCATTAGCTCTTTGATGCGGATTGCCCCGTCGAGCATAGAGTAAGTTGTGTGCAGATGAAGGTGGGCAAAGTCTTCCATAACAAGGGACATAATAGAAAGCGGGACCTGTCTCCGTCAAGCGGAGTAGGCCGAAATCTTGAAAACCGGGTGTGGATTTTCCATACCGAAATACCAGAATTTCTCGAAGGCTTTCCTTGAGAATCATAATGGCAAAAAAAGATAAAATCCATCTTTTCTGAACAAACGATGTAATACTATGTAAGTAAGTCTTAGCCGCCAATCTATTCGAATTCCGCTTTTCTGAACCTATCTCGAAAATACTCTAAGAGTAATTTTAGCAGCGAATTCATTAGCTTCTCCTTTACCGGCACTTTTATTGCAAAACTTCGGGGATCACTTTGCCATTTTGGCTTGGCTCTTGGTCAAAGGATTCACTACATTCTATTTAGTATTATTTGAAGTATGTTCTAACGATTGTTGCTGCCTATCGGTGGGAAACGTTCGAAAGGTGGAGAAAGTCCAAGAAATCGGATAGGAAAAGATATAATTTAGAAAATCGAAATAGACTTTAAAGCATGGATTGTTTTGCTCTTTCTTAAAACAAATATGCAAACAGAAAAGTCCATCAGTATAAGGATCGCCAGCCGCTCCGACTTAGAAGAGCTTTCGGAATTATTCGACCTTTATCGTAAGTTTTATGGGTTTGTTTCGGATCCTGTCGGGGCAAAAAAGTTTTTAGAAGATAGACTTTTACATAAGGACTCAGTCTTGATCGTAGCAGAAGGCGTGGGAGGCCTGTTGGGTTTCGCACAACTTTATCCCGTCTTCTCTTCATTATCCTTAAAAAGAGATTATATACTCAACGATCTATACATTAGAGAAACGGAACGTAGAAAGGGAACTGCTAAAAAGATCCTGAGAGGAGTGGCAAATCATATCATTGAACACGGAGGCAAAGGGATGAGTTTGGAAACTCACCCTGATAATCGCCACGCGAGACATCTCTATGAACGTTTTGGATTCAAATTAAACGAGGAATTTTTACATTACTACTGGGCAGTCCCTAAGGAAAAATAGAGAAGGCTATCCCGGCTTAACAAAGAGAACTTTTTCCCTTTAACTGGACTGATTATCGGCTGGATTCCCCTTTTGTCCCATCTCCTGTTGACATACTGCGCTTAAAATCGTAGAAAATAGTGGAGATAAGATAGATTGGGAAATCCGAATGAGCAAGTTTCTAGCTTTTATAAAATTATTATATTCTTCTAAAAAGCGAAGATTTGCGGCAGCCGGAATCTTCTTAACTTTGTTCTTGTTCCTTACTTATGCGTATATGAAAGGAAGAAAAGAAGAGATCTCCCCAAAGGTAGGATCGATCGTTGAATTGGTCTATTCCCTTGGAACGGTAAAATCCGAAAGAGTTTACCATTTAAAGTTAGGCGTTACCTCTTCCATCCGAAAGTTATATGTAAAGGAAGGTCAGGAAGTGAGAGAAGGTTCCGATCTACTCTACACGGATACCGGCACCCTATTTAAAGCTCCTTTTTCCGGAACTGTGACAACACTTTCATTTCAAGAAGGAGAGGTGGTTATGCCGGGCACTCCTATTCTTAAGATCATGGACCTGAAAAAGACCTACATTTTACTTTCCTTGGACCAGGATTCAGTATTAAGAATGCGACCAGGGCAAAAAGCGGAACTAAGTTTTGAAACCATCCGTGGTAATAAACTTACCGGAAAGATCGATCGAGTATATCCATCCGATGGACAATTTTATGTGACGGTAGATGTAGACTCTATGCCGGAAGGGGTCTTGCCTGAAATGACTGCGGACGTAGCTGTCGAAGTGGCTAAAAAAGAAAAAGCTCTTTTGGTCCCTGTGAAATCCATCATAAAAGGAAGGATCCATATAATAAGATCCGGAAAAAAACTTTGGGTAGATGCGAAAGTGGGAGCGGTTGACGGTGAATGGTGCGAGGTATTGGAAAATTCCGTCTTAGAGACCGATTCGATTCTGATGAACGGAAACCCCTAAGGAGATCGGAATGTTTTTTTTAGCAATCCGGCAATTGATCAGTCGTCCACAACAAACTTTCCTTACCTTTTTCGGGATCCTTTTAGGAACCGCAGGCTACGTTGTTTTTTCCGGGATGATGTTGGGCTTTCAGGAATATATCACTGATCAGTTGGTGAATAACGATGCACAGATCAGGATCTCTCCTAGGGACGAGGTCTTAAAAGAGGAAAGTTTTGAAGGAGTTTTTTTTCCGGATTCGTTCGTTCGTTGGATCAAACCTCCATCGGGAAAAACCGATTCAACTCAGCTAACGAACGTTAAGGGTTGGTTCCTAAAATTAGATCTTGATGAGAGGGTGGAGGCTTACGCTCCCCAATTGAATCGGCAATTGATTTTCAAGTTCGGAAAACAAACTCTTCCCGCCAAACTGTTCGGGATAGATCCGGTCAGACAAACGAAAGTTACCACAATCGGGAACTACGTCGAAGAGGGAAATTTGCGGGATCTGGACCGGGGTGGCGACGTAATTTTTGCAGGAGCCGGGCTCATAGAACGATTGGGTGCCGAAGCGGGAGATATCATCCAAGTAGTTTCGACGAATGGAAAAATTTCAAACGTAAAAGTGGAAGGAGTGATTCGGATCGGAAATCGTATGATAGACGAGAGTTCAGTATATGCATCTATCCGAACAGTTCAAAGACTTACTCAGGCAAACGGGATTATTTCGGAGATAGTAGTCCGATTAAAAGACGTTTCAATGGCGGCGGATGTTGCGACCGAATGGTCTTTTCTGACAAGGGATAAGGTACAAAGTTGGGACCAAGCATACGAAAGTATCCTTTCGGTATTTAAGACCCAGAACATAGTACGGAATACGACTACATTTACGATCATTCTGGTTGTAGCATTCGGAATTTATAATGTACTAAATATGGTCGTGAACCATAAGAAAAAAGAGATAGCGATCTTAAGATCTCTCGGATTCGACGAGAATGATACGATCCGTCTTTTTATTATCCAAGGATTATTATTGGGGTTCCTGGGCGCACTTTTGGGACTTTTGGTCGGAGCGATTGCTTGTTATTGGTTGGATGGTTATCCGATCGGAGGAAAAACCACAAAAGGTCCGATGATGACCAACGTAATGAAGATCTCTTGGAATTACGGTATCTATATCCAGGCTTTTTGCCTTTCCGTCATTACTAGTGGGATCGCTGCATATATTCCGGCCAGATCGGCATCTAAATTGTCTCCTGTAGAGATCATTCGGGGAAGCGCATGAATTACGATCCTCATATAATTCTTAATTGTGATTCTCTCGTAAAATCTTTCGGAGAACCGGCTACTTTAGCAATACGTGATGTTACTCTTAGCATAAAAAAAGGGGAATTCGTTTCTCTTACCGGTCGATCAGGCTCCGGAAAGTCCACTTTACTTTACATGTTGAGCGGATTGGATACTCCAAGTTCCGGTAAAGTATATTTGGAAGGAAAAGATCTTTTCCAAATGGAAAGTAAAGAAGCTCATAGTTTTCGGAACAAAAATATCGGATTCGTTTTTCAGTTTCATTATCTTCTTCCCGAGTTAAGTGCAATCGAGAATATATTGATGCCCACAAGAAAAATTGGAGAAGAAGGAAAGAAACGAGATTATGCTCGCAGCCTACTGAAGGACTTCGGGTTGGAACATTGTAAGGATAAATATCCTTCGCAAATGTCCGGCGGAGAACAACAAAGAGCTGCGATCGCCAGAGCGCTAATAATGGAGCCGGGATTGATCTTTGCGGACGAGCCCACAGGAAATTTGGATACGGCAAACGGCGACAAAACGATGGAGATCTTTAAGCAACGGAATAAAGAGAACGGCACAACGATCCTGTATGTAACTCATGATCCGGAATACGCAGCCTTAGCCGACAGAAGGATCAATATGGTTGACGGACAAATAGAATCGGACCAAAGGCAGAATTCCACAAAAAGAAAATCGAAATCCTAAGGTCGACTAAAGTTATGTAAAGATCTTGTCTTAACCTTTAGGAGGCAAAGGCCCTAATTTATCCAGTAACATCTGATTTACCAGATTCGGGTCCGCTTTTCCTTTGGAAACTTTCATCACATAACCTACGATTGCACCGAGAGCTCTGTCCTTTCCTGATTTGTATTTTTGGACGGCGTCTTCGTTTGCAGCGATTGCCTCGTCTACAATCCTTTCGATCTCTTTATCGTCTCGAACTACGATCAGATTTTTTTCGGTCACGATTGTTTCCGGATCTTTGTCGGTCCCAAGCATTTCTTCAAAGACGGTTTTACCGATCTTACCCGAAATTTTTCCGTCAGCGATCAGTTTTACCAGTCCGCCTATTCTTTCCGGTCCAACTTTAAATTCGGAAATCGTAATACTTTCTTTATTAATAATTCCTAATACTTCGTCTTTGACCCAATTGGAAGTTTTTTTAGGGTCTCCGGAGACTTTAAGAGCGCTTTCGTAATAATCGGCAATCTCCCTTTCCGCAGTGAGTACTTCCGCATCATATTTGGGAAGTCCTAATTTTTCTACGAATCTGTCTCTTCTTGCATCGGGAAGTTCCGGAAGGGATTTGCGGATATCTTCTACGGTTTCTTTTGTAAGAATTACGGGAGGAAGGTCCGGATCTGGAAAATATCTGTAGTCGTGACTCATTTCTTTAGTTCTCATAGTGAGAGTCACGTTGGATGCGGAATCCCAAAGTTTGGTCTGTTGAGGGAATGTTTTTCCCTGAGAATACATATCTCTTTGCCATTCTACCTCGTAATCGATAGCGGCTTTGACTGCTTTGAACGAGTTCAGGTTTTTGATCTCTACTCTTGTGCCGAATTTGTCCGAACCTTTCGGGCGAATGGAAACGTTTGCATCACAACGGAGGGAACCTTCTTCCATATTACAATCGGAAACTCTAATATACCTGAGAATAGATTTAAGAGCTAAAAGATAATAGTAAGCTTCGTCGGAAGAACGCATTTCCGGTTCGGAAACGATCTCTATCAATGGAGTGCCTGCACGATTTAAGTCTACGTAAGACTGAGGGATCTTGGGATCAGCGGAGTGTATTAATTTTCCGGCATCTTCTTCTATATGAATGCGGGTGAGGTTTACGGATCTAGGTTTATCTTCTCCCTTAACGGTAAAGGTGATCTTACCTCCTTCACAGATAGGTCGGTCGAATTGTGAAATTTGGTACCCTTTGGGAAGGTCCGGATAAAAATAATTTTTTCGATCGAACTTAGTATGTAGAGTAATATTGGAACCGAATGCCAGACCCGCCATGATCGCCTTGGTCAACGCTTCTTCGTTTAAAACCGGCAAAGAACCGGGAAGTCCCAAACAAACCGAGGAAACCTGGGAATTGGGAGCGGCTCCGAATTTAGAAGGGCTATCGGAGAAAACTTTGGAATCCGTGTTTAATTGAGCATGTACTTCCAAACCGATGATTACTTCGTATTCCATTAGGGCTCCCTTGCCTCCTTCTCCGAAAGACCAGGAAATTTTTCCTTCTCCTTGAAATTTTAGAGGCCTATGGAGTTATTCTTCTAAGAGGACCAGTACCGGCAACGGATTTTTGAATGAAACAGACTCTTTGTATAGCCAATCAAAAAGGGGGAGTGGGAAAGACCACCACGTCCGTCCATCTTGCCGTGGGCCTTGCGAAAAAGGGAGAAAGGGTTTTGCTCATAGACCTGGATGCCCAGAACAATGCGAGTTCCGTGTTCCCGGAATCTTCTTCCAAGAACGGTAAGGACTCTTTTTTACTTTTTAGCGAGAAGGTCCCGATTCGCGAACTCATCTCTCCGACCAGGATTCCCGGTTTGAGTTTGCTTCCTGCGTCTTCTAAACTTTCTCAGATCGATGTTCTTCTTTCCGGAAAAATGGACGGCTTTTTTGTTCTGAAGGAAGCCTTGGAAACGGTTCAGAATGATTTTGATTGGGTGGTGATCGATTGTCCGCCTAGCCTTTCTTTGATCACTATGAATGCATTTGTCGCCGCGACCGGACTCATCGTTCCGTTGCAGATCTCTAAATTTTCTTTGGATGGGATAGAGGCGATCTTAGAAGCTAAAAACCATACCGTTAAAAGGTTTAACCCCGGATTGAAAATTTTAGGAGCATTATTGACCTTATTCCAACAAAGGACCACGATGTCTCAAACGGTAGTTCCTATGATTGAAGAACATCTTCGTCTATTCGAATCGAAAATCCCTCCTTCCGTTGCAGTGGAAGAGGCGCATCTTTTAAACCAGTCTTTGTACGAATACCAGCCCAAAAATAAAACAACCAAGGCTTACCAGCAATTCACAGACGAGGTCTACTCTTTTGGCGGGTAAGAAGGACTTATTAAAAAAAGCGGCAGGGGCGGCCGTCAAAAAAACATTAGGCGGAGAATTTTCCGCCGAAAAAAAGCCGGATCTAAAGGTGCCGGAAACGCCGGCGGTTTTAGAACCGATTTCCTCGACTCGGGTCCCTTCTGAGGAGACTGGTTTCGTTTCGGAACCCGGTTCCAAGTCGGAGATTGATTCTACTCCTTCCGAACCGCCCGAAAGCCGGGAAAAACAATTGCCCAAAAAAGAGCCCATTTTCAAGCTAAACAACGGTATGAGGATAGAAGAATACACACAAACGGGACTCCGCGATTCTAACGGAAATAAAAAATGGATCCGCATTCTCGGTGTCTTCTTGGTATTGATCTTTGTATGGTGGCTATGGCCTTCTAAACACGAGATCTATATGGACGTGGATAAAATGACCCCGGACAAGGTTTCCGGAATGGGTTCGGAAAAAGAGTATCATTTTACTCACGGACAGGACTTTTTCATATATTATAAAAGAGGCGGTTGGTTCTCTCCCGATAAGATCAAACTTACGATCTATAAGGTGGATGAATCCAGGGAAGAGGTCAGCGTTCAGGAGAAAGAGTTCAAACGCAGATTCGATAAATTCCAAACCTACTACGACGATTCTTTCTTCGACGAAGAGGGCGCTTACGAAGCGGAGATCAAGGACGAGAACGGAGAAATTCTCGTGACCAAAAAATTCACCATCGATTAGATGAAATTTTCAAAATTTATAATATTCTTCGTCTGCTCCTTTTTATTCTTTTGTGAATCTACGGAAAGGCCTCATGGTCTACCTGCAGGCGCAAAATACGACAAGAATATGAACGCGTATATTCTGAACGAGCCGGGGCTTGCCAGAATATATTACGATAATGGGAAGTTATACTTCGAATGTCCTTTAGATGAGAACAAACTCTATCATGGACTATGTAAATCTTATCTCAGATCCGAGGAAGGGATCTCTTCCCAAGGAAAATACGAACACGGTTCCAAGGTTGGGGATTGGGTTTGGTATTTTGCGGATGGTAAACCCTATATCAAACAAAAATTTGGAAGCCAGATCAAAGACGAGTTCGCTCAAATTAACGGTGACGAAGGAAACGAAGAAGGTCCGTACGAAAGATATTATCCGGAAGGAACTCTGGAAGTAAAAGGAAATTATAAGAACGGACAGAAGTCCGATTTTTGGCAGAAATACTTCAAAGACGGAGAATTGGAATATTCAGGTTATTATTCCAAAGGAAAAAAGATCCGCACCTGGTTCTATTATTTTCCGAACAGGCAAACAGAGTCTGTCGAAGTTTTCGATGAGAATGGCAATTTTTTATCCAGGACTATCTTTTCTCCGACTGGAAAAGTTCTTTGTGAAGTTCAGAAAAAAGAATCTCGTTGCGGATAATCCCTAATGGATCCCAGACATCTCAAACTGGAAAAGTTTGCAGCCTGGGGATTTTTCATCATTACGGTTTACTTAAGTGTTTATCTCACTCTGAATCATTATGCGGGAGAAGGTTTTATACTCTCCTTGGTCGTGACCCATCTCGGGATATTTATCGCATTTAGAAGAGTGTTGGATAGATTGAGCTATTCTGTTTTAGCTTTTTCTCATATTGTTCTTTGTTATTGGTTGGGAAAGAACGCTTTAGAGATTTTGTCTACTGTCGATGGATGGAAACAGGGATTCTAAGATCCCGAAGTTGATCGTAAGTAGATTGAATAAGAACAGGATAAATACGACCACCAGGACCAAAACCAAAAGTATCATCAAAGCGATCCTGATAAATCTGACCTGTAGATAACTGATCCCTAAGGCCAAGTTTTGGTAGGTACTCAACTCCGAGCTTTTTCCGAACTTGAGATAGTTGCGGATATAAAACGCAGAAATCACGACGACTGCCCCTGCGATCAAGATCCCGAAAGGTTCCGAATAATTTTTTTGGAGAACGAACAGCGGGATATAAACGATATTTCCGATCAATGTTCCCAAAGCTACAATTCCCAAAAAATGGAGAAGTGCGGTAGCAAAAGAATGGTTCCGATTACTTTCGGATCTAAATTCAGATTCGTCCTCTCTCAAGTTTTTAAGAGAAGAAAAGCGATCTGCGTCATCCCTTGAAAAAAGTTTTCCGATGGTAAACATCAGATAGACCATACCTATGATCCAAGCGAACGCAAAAAATAAAGAAGGGATCACCCAAAAAAGATCTTCCGTTCTTCCGGAACTTGCTCCAGCTAAAGCGATATTCGGCATACTGAAAAGTCCGTGAATAAAGCCGAAAAAGTACAATATTCTGTTTAAGAACGTGTAGAAAAATGCCCTGAAATAAAGAGAAAGAAAAGAAGTCAGGGAGAGGATCGCTAAAAATACATAAAAGAAGATCTGCAATCTTTGTCCGAGTAATACTCTTCCTAATCTGTTTTTGATCTCTTCGGGTTGGGAATCGTTCGGAAGACTTGGATCTTCTATCTCTTTTAGGATCTTTTTGGTCAGCATCATTTGAGAGATCGCTCCACCTTGGAAATAAAATCCGGAGATAGGCTCTCTCGCAGTCCCGTCTAACAAAGCTTCCATTGTTGCGGTGTCATTTGTATTTAAGAAAGTAGGTTGTAAAAAAAGTTGAAACCCGCTGACCAATAGAAGAACGAATGGAATAATGTAAGTGATAGTCAATTTAATGCGAGATTTCATATCGTAATCCGTCTATAGGGCTATGATTTTACTGAGCTGGATTCTCTCCATCCAAAAAGTTGTGAGAGAAAGACCTGACTTAAAGTAAGAATACAAAAATCGCGATCATTCCAATTCCCACAACCCCTAATGCGATCAATACAGTCAGAAGTAGACTGGATTCTCCCGCTTCCAAGGAAGCGTTGGAAGTTGAAGAGGCGCTGCTCGGGCCGCCGGACTTAGAAACCGGTTTTTCTCCGGTATAAAGACGGACCTTGATGGAATTTTCTTCTTCGTAAATTTTGCCGAAGACATCGTTCCCTATTTTGACAATGGTTTCATTCTCAACACCTTTATTCTCAGTGGCGACAACCGTGGCCGGAATAGGTTTAATACTTCCGTCTTCCGTTTTGAGTTTCATAGAGTCTATGATCCCCAAAGTAGTAGGATCGTTTCCGATCAATTGGACTACGATCTGATCCCCTGGTTTGAGTTGATTGACCGGGATGCCGGAAACAGGAGAAAGAATAAATTTGAACTGAACTCTTGAAGCGGTAGGAGGAATAGAAGCATCTATTCCTGTCGGAACTCCAATTGGGATTGTAGGAAGTTCTTCCGGTGCGGATTCTTCATGGACTTCTTCCGCCGAATCCAACGTTTCAAAGGAAGTTTTCCCGGAACCGGCTTCCTCGATCTTATCTCGATCGATTAAGGAATACCAAAGACTGATATCCGGTTTGGAATTTCCCATTGCTTGGTTTTGGATCTGATTGATCAGGTATCTGATCTTTTCGTCCTCGCGCTTATTGATATAATGAATGAGCTGCTCCATAAAATCGTCGGAGCGTCCGCTGTTTTGGAATAGTTCCTGAAGTTTATTTGTGAGATTTTTAAGTTGTTTGCCTTCGTATTTGATCTTTTGGCAGATATTGGTGACATCCTTAAAGGTTGTTCCGGATAACGGAACGTTGATCAACTCGCTATTTCCCACGGCAACTACTTCGAATCTATCGATCCGACTGGAAACCGGATCGACGATTCCCCCAAATAGGATGTAAAGAGAGGAAGCCCCGTCCCTAGACTGAAATAATAAGGAGTATACTTGTTCGGATGGCATATAATTTCGAATGAGAGACCGATCCTACTATGAGGCTAAATCGGTATCGACTTTTTTTTGACATCCTGCATCGGAATCTGATAATTGTCAAACTAAGGAAATTTGCGAATTTGTTTAATTTCAATCGCCAAACTGATGAATTTCTTCTTTCATAGATCCCCCCTGATCCTACTTCTCACTTCCCGATATATCCGAGGATCCAGAGTTACAGGACTCCTTTCGATCAAATCCAGGATTTCGTTTATCGTTATGGCTGTCGGAGTCGCCCTACTTATCGTAGTGCTTTCTATCTTCAACGGATTTCAAAGGCAACTTAAGGAATCTCTGTGGCAAGGTGGAGAACATATTACAATTGAAAGTAGTTCCAATGGCGGAGAGATCCGGGACTACCAAAAAATCATCAAATATATACAAAACGATCCTGATCTCAAAGATAGGATCATTTCCGTCGAAGGTGGGATCCAAAGTCACGGGCTCATCCAGAGATATAACGTATTTTATCCGGTTCTAATCAAGGCGGTCGCAGTCCCAAGTGTGGATGCGCTGACAGAGCATAAACTTCATAACTTTCCAAGACTTGTCCATTACGATAGAGAAGAGCTGGGTCATCTGAATCGAGAGAACTACATCATCTTGGGAAAAGAGATGGAGGATCTTTACAATTTCAGTTTGGGCAAACAGCTTACTTTGGCAGTGCCGGGAGGAAGATTCTCTCTTGGAAAAGGGGTGGAAGTAAGCGTTCAAAACTTCAGAGTATCCGGATTTTTTAAAACAGGGAACTATAAGTTCGATTCCAGTTTTGTTTATATGGCATTGCCGGTAGCGCAGAAATTTTTCAAGATGAAAGATTCCGTGAACCAGATCACGATCAAAGCGAAATCCCTGGATGATCTTGCGATCAGCAAGCGGAAACTGTACAAACTTTTTAATAGTTTAGAGTTCGAACAGGAAATAGATGCTGCTTCTTCTTTATCCGTGAGAACGATCGCAGAAGAGCAGGAAAATCTTTTAGCAGCTCTACAATTGGAGAAGACGATCATCTCTATAATCGTTTTCTTATTTATTATCTTAGCCGCGCTTGGGATGGTCGCTTCCGTTTATTCTCTAGTTCGTGCCAAACGGAAATCGATCGGAGTGCTCAAGGCTCTCGGGCTCCCTGCTTCCGATATACTTTTGATCTTTACGTTGAATGCGATGCTTGTAGGGATCTTAGCATCTTTGACCGGCGGAGTTACGGGAGTATTCTTAGCAAACTCACTCGATACGATTATAGGTTATGTAGAAGAGATCATCAATATGCTCGGACCTTCTTTTACCGGCTCGGATTGGACTCCTGTGGAATTAGTTCCTAAACGGATCTATTATTTTGATAAACTTCCTGTGGATATCAATATACCTTTTATTTTTATGGTGACCACTGCGGCTACCATACTTTCCGGAATTGCCGGATACTTCCCTGCAAGATGGGCGGCAAGCCTGAATCCTGTCGACACCATAAGGAACGACTAACGTGAGTATTATTAAGATCCGAAATCTGGTTAAAAAGTATCATATCCTCGAAAAGGAATTTTCCGTACTAGATGGATTGGACATGGACGTGGAGGAAGGAGAGATTTTCTCGATAGAGGGAAAATCCGGGATCGGAAAATCCACTCTTCTAAACATATTGGGAGCCATGGACGGTTTCGATTCCGGCGAAGTGGAAGTTTGCGGAATTAATTTAAGCGAGATGGACGAGAGGGGAAAAGAAAGTTTTCGTGCGGAGAAGATCGCATTCATCTTCCAACATCATCTTCTTCTTCCGGATTTTTCCGCTTTGGAAAATGTGAGCATTCCACTTTTGATCAAAGGTTATTCTACTTCTAAAGCGGAAAAGGAAGCAATTTCCATGTTGGAAAAAGTAGGACTGAAAGAAAGAATTCATAGTCATCCTTCTCAACTTTCCGGAGGTGAAAGCGCTCGTGTGGGTGTGGCAAGAGCGCTTGTCGCAGGAAAAAAACTCATACTCGCCGACGAGCCTACGGGAAACTTGGACAGAGAGAATTCCAGAAATCTAATGGGTCTAATCCAGGAATTACAAAAGGATCTTCGATTCAGTCTAATACTAGTAACCCACGATATGGAACTGGCGGCTCTTGCACATAAAAGAAACCAGATCTTCCAAGGAAAATTGAAACCCGCAGTCATCCCGCAAACGGTGTAAACAATTATGGATGGCTGTATTTATTGCGGCTTATCCCTACTCGACTGGAAAAATCGGGGAAAGATCGGATGCGCTCATTGTATCCAATTTTTGGGAGAGGAATATACCAAGTTTATTCCGATCCAAGCTCCTTCCGATTGGGAACCGCCTTCTCATTTTCCCGCAATTTCCGTCTGGGAAAAATTCAGAAAAACGAATTGGGAAGAAGGTCTATCATATATAGATTCTCATCGTTTACCGTTTTCATACAGATTTCGTATTGCCAGAAACCCGAAAAATTCCACATATACCGAACGTTCCGAAAAAACGGACCAATTTCTAGATTCGTTTATAGGAAAGAATGATTCCAAGACCAAAGATCTAAATTCGGGAAAAAATCGACTGATCCCGGAATTAAAACAAAGAATTCCTTGGGAATCAGGGACATTAGTAGTGGGAGACGAGGATCATATTCGCTGGGAATATGTGACTGATTCCCTTCTTGAGTTAAACTCAGTCCTAAAATCCGATTTTTTAATAAAATTCGAGGCAGAAGATAAGTTTGATTTTCAAAAAGGGATCGGATTCATCAATTCCTGTCCTACCAACTCCGGTTTTGGGGACAAACTTTCTGTTTCCATTCCGGCAAGACTTGCGGACTCGGGAGAGTTAAAGGATTTCCGATTGCCTACAGACTGGGGCTTCTATCGGGAAGAATTGAAGGGTAGATTGGTTTTTTTCCGAAAAAATTTCGGTCCAAATCGAAAAAATTCCTTTTTCAATTTGGTTTCGTATTTAGCCTTACTGGTAATAAGCGGAAAAGACGAGACAAAAGCCTCATTTGAACCGTAATCCTTTTTGGTTAACTAGTCCGATATATTCTTTAAGGGAGATTCCGGCTCCCAGTTGGAAATTGGATGCGAATACAGTCTAACCTACAGAACCCATCAGGAAGGGCGTGCAATTATGTTGGAATTTACTAAAAGAGCAAAACGAGTAATCAACGAGATCGCGCAGGACGAAGCAAAACGTCTTGGTAGCGAATTTATAGGCCCTGAACATATCTTATTAGGTTTGTTAAAGGAAGAAGATTCGGTCGCGATAAAAATACTGAATAACCTGAACATCAATCTGAACGAACTTCGTAAAGAAGTAGAGCGAAGGACCAGGGAGAACTCCGGCACATTGTTGATGGACATGGCCCAAGGGCAGGATCGATACCAAAAAATTATCGAACTCTCCAAGGAAGAAGCCAAACGTCTGAAACACAACTATGTTGGAACGGAACATATTCTTCTAGCATTATTGCGGGATAATAATAATATCGCAGGTGGAGCGTTATACTCCTTTAGCGTGAACTATAATGTGATCAAAGGAGAGATCTTGCGTCTTTTAGGCGCTCCTCCTACAAGCACAGTGGGAGTTTCCAGCCAGCCAACCGCTCAGCCTGGAACTCCTCGCGCTGAAAAAACGAAAACTCCGATCTTGGATGAGTTTGCAAGAGATCTTACCCAACTAGCCAGAGATAAAAAACTGGATCCGGTCGTGGGAAGATCCAACGAGATCCAAAGAGTGATCCAAATCCTTTCTCGTAAAACTAAGAACAACCCGGTCCTCGTTGGAGAATCCGGAGTCGGTAAAACGGCAATTGTCGAAGGTCTTGCGCTTGCGATCGTAGAGAAGAATGTCCCGGATCTACTTTTCGAAAAACGTGTACTTTCCCTAGATCTAGCAAGCTTGATCGCTGGAACCAAGTATCGCGGAGAGTTCGAAGAAAGATTGAAGAAGATCATGAAAGAAATTTCTTCTTCTAATAATATCATCATATTTATCGATGAGTTGCATACTCTGATCGGAGCGGGTGCGGCAGAAGGAGCGGTAGATGCCGCAAATATCCTGAAACCTGCACTGGCAAGAGGCGAGCTGCAATGTATCGGAGCTACGACCAGTACCGAATACCGCAAGTATATAGAGCGTGATTCGGCATTGGAAAGAAGGTTCCAAGTCGTAAAAGTTGCAGAACCTTCCGTAGACGATGCGATCCAAATCCTTACAGGACTCAAAAAAGCGTATGAAGCTCACCATAAGGTGCGTTACTCCGAAAGAGCTTTGGACCAGGCAGTTAGATTATCTCATAGATATATCAATGATCGATATCTACCAGACAAGGCGATTGATATCATCGACGAAGCGGGAGCAAAAGCGAGACTTGCGAACTGTGCCCGTCCTCAAGCAGTAAAAGATTTGGAAGAAGAGATCAAATCACTTTCCCAAAAGAAAGAAGATCTAGTTCGCTCCCAAGAATACGAAAAAGCTGCAGGAGTTCGCGACGAGGTAAATCGTAAAAAACAAGTTCTGGAAGAAAAGATCAGATCTTGGCAGGAGAAACTGGACGATTTCGCGGTTTCCATCGACGAAGACGATATTCTTTCCGTGGTTTCTCAATGGACCGGAATTCCATTACAAAGAATGGAAGAGAACGAGTCTTCTAGACTTCTTCGTTTGGAAGAGGAACTCAAACTAAGAGTGGTCGGTCAGGACGAAGCGATCGAAAAAATCGCAAAATCCGTTCGTAGAGCGAGAACCGGATTTAAAGCAGAGCGTAGACCTACCGGATCCTTTATCTTCCTCGGACCTACAGGTGTGGGTAAAACCGAGCTTGCTAAAGCGTTGGCTGAGTTCTTATTCGGAGACCAAGATGCAATGTTGCGTGTCGACATGTCCGAGTATATGGAACCGCATGCGGTCAGTAGATTGATCGGTGCTCCTCCAGGTTATGTTGGTTACGATGACGGCGGACAATTGACAGAGTTCGTGCGTAAAAAACCGTATTCTATCATCTTGTTGGATGAGATCGAAAAAGCTCATCATGATATTTTCAACGTTCTTCTCCAAGTAATGGAAGAAGGGAACCTGACCGATACCAAAGGTCGTAAGGTAAACTTCAGGGATGCGATCATCATCATGACTTCTAATATCGGTGCTAAAGAAATTTCTAGCACGGTTCGTTTAGGATTCGAAGATCGTTCCGGAGAGACAGACAAGTACAAGTCGGACCAAGCAAGAGAGCAGTTGAAAAAACATTTCAATCCGGAGTTCTTGAACCGTGTGGACGAAGTGGTTTACTTCAAACCTCTCAGAAAAGAAGAGCTAATGGCGATTATGGATATCATGATCAAAGACACCAATAAGAGATTATTGGATAAGAAGATCAAGATAGACCTGACTCCAGAAGCGAAGGACCACTTCATGGATATAGGCTACGACGAGAAGTTCGGAGCACGTCCATTGCGTAGAGTGTTCCAACGTGAGTTGGAAGATTATATGGCTGTCCAAACCTTGAAAGGGGCTTATAAAGAGCCTACCAAGATCACAGTATCCTTTAAAGAGGGAAAACTGGACTTCTTGGAAGAAGTTTGGACCGATTATAAACCTGCGGATCAAGGTTCCGACGGAGGAAATTCTCCAAACAATCCGGAGCGTTCCGAAGAACCTGCGCTAGTGTAATAGATCTTTGCCCCCTTACGGAAACGAAAAGGGGGCTTTTGATCTAGAAAGGGAGACTTTATTGGAGAGGGTGTATGCCGTACCTGATTCCCATCATATTTGTGCTCCTTTACCTTTTGGTCCGTCAGGTATGGTTCCATTTACGTAAGATCAGAACCGTTGCAGGGATCGAAAAAATTTCCCTATGTGTTTTCCAGCCTGATTTATTTCTTCCCGAGGTACGCGTCCTCTACAAATACTACTTCCAAGGCGGGGTCTACTTCGGATCCGGTTATATGCTGTTGACGGATTTCCTCGACCAAGAGGAATACGAGATATACAGAAACTTGGACGGTTTACCTGTTTTGGAAACCGGGGATTTTCAGATCGTATCTGAGGAAAGAATAGAACATTTCCTTTCCATACGATATCCGAGTATAATCGTTTTCATCGACCCGGTGGAGCCATTTCATTCCTTAATTGATTGTCTAAATACAAAATCAATGGGGGTCCCCACCTAAAATTTTTCCCGCCTATAAAAAGTGACCAAAAGATGCACAAAGGAAAAATACTCCTACTTACACTGATACTATTTGTATCTTCCGCGGGGAATATTATCGCTCAAAGCGAACCGGATTACCAAACGGCATTGGAAGAATTCCAAAAAGGAAATTCCGAAAAAGCTTTAGAGATCATTCGTGTACTTCACGAACAAGGAAAAAGATCCTACGAAACCCATTATTTGGCGGCTTTCTGTCATTATAATGCGGGAAGAAATAAATCTGCAGCCACTCATTGGTCCGAAGCTTTAAAATTAAAACCCGGAGATCCGGCCGTTAGTATCGATTTTGCCAGATATCTGATCCAAGTAGGTAGAAATCCCGACGCTTTGGAGATCATATATAATTCTTACCAATCCAATCCTAAAAATAGAGAAGTAAGATTATTATACGCGACTTCTTTATTATATAATAATAAAGCGAGAGAAGCATTATATATTATCGAAAAACTAAAAGCAGAAGATGGGAGCGATTACCGTCCTTTAGTTCTGGAAGCTCAGGTTTATTTCTATTTAGGAAGCGCGGAAAAAGCGGAAGTCAGTTTGAAATGGGCTCAGTCTTTAGTTCCGGATAATCCGAATGTGTTGAATAATTTAGGGTTAGTTTACGAAAAAGCGGGAAACCAAGAAGCAAAAAGAGGGAATATCAAAAAGGCCCTCGAACAATTAAGAAACGCTAAAGAACAATTGGAATCCGCACTTAAGTTAAAACCGGACGACGAAAAAATAAAAGGTAATATCAGAAGAATAGAGGCAAGGATCAATGCCCTTTCCGCCGGCTGAAAAAAAAGTATTATTCCATACCTTAGGCTGTAGGCTCAATTTTTTTGAGTCGGACGGTTTATTCTCTTCTTTGAGTAAACACGGATATTCCGTAGCCGGTGCGGAAGATATTCCCGATGTGGTTGTGGTCAATACATGTACCGTCACTAATAAAGCAGATTCAAGAAATCGTAATATTATTCGCAATGCCATCAAAAGATATCCCGGCGCTCAGGTTTGGGTAACAGGTTGTTATGCTCAAACCGACAAAGAATCCATAGAATCCATTCCTGGGATCGCAGGTGTGATCGGTAACGAGAACAAATCGGATCTGCCTAGATTGATCTTAGAAAAAGAAGGAGCGGATCCTTCTTATATTCCAGTCGTTTCAGATCGATTTGCATATTCGGACGTTCTACCAAATGGACATACTAGGGCTTATTTAAAGATCCAAGACGGATGTGATCGTCAATGTTCTTATTGTAAAATTCCCCAGGCCAGAGGAAAGGGTGTCTCCCGAAATTGGAAGGATGTACTGGATCAGGTTTCCTTTCTTCAGGACAACGGAGTAGGAGAGATCATACTTACGGGTGTGAACCTGGGATGGTATAGGGACGCAGAAGGCAAAAAGGCATTTCCTAAAATGCTCGAGGCAATCTTAAATAAATTGGAATATTCCAGGCTCAGACTTTCTTCCATTGAGCCTCCGGATGTGGGTGTGGAACTTGCGGAACTTCTTACCCATCCTAGATTTACTCCGTTCTTGCACGTTCCTTTACAAAGTGGAAGTAAAGAGATCCTGAAAAGAATGAAACGCAGTTATACTCCGGAAACTTTCCGTAAAAGGATAGAACTCGCTAAGTCCAAGATCCCTGATTTATTTTTAGGAACGGATGTGATCGTAGGTTTCCCGGGAGAAACAGAACAGGATTTTCAGGACTCTTGTTCTATTCTGGAAGAATTAGGTTTTTCTAAAATACATGCATTTCCGTTCTCCGTTCGGAAAAATACTTCCGCGGAGCAATTTCCGGAAACCGTTTCTAAGGATACTAAAAAGGAAAGAGTTCATTCTCTTATGGATCTTTCTCAAAGGCTGCATCGCAAATATGCAGAAAGCCAATTCTCTAAAAGCAGAGAGGCCGTTTTGGAAAGAGGCGGAATTGCGGTGACAGACAACTATCTAAAAGCAGTGATACCCGAAAGCGATGTGAAAAGTTTAAGCCCGGGACAGTTCTTGACTGTAGAGATCGGAGAGTATATCCCTGATGTTGCCGATAAAGAAGGTAAGGTCTCCGCCAGGATACTTGCCGCGATCGGCTAATTATTTAGATTTTTCTAAATAATTAGCCGATCATCCGTTTGGACTGTTCGTCATATACAAGCTAAAGAAGTTTAAGAACGGATCAATTCTTCCGAATACATTTCTTCTTCTCTCAGATCGTAATAACCGTATTCGAATTCAGGGCCTGATTGGATTTCCAATCCGTATACGTTTTCACTGATGCGAACAGTTTTAATAATTTCTAATTTATACTGTTCCGCTAAAAACTTCATTTTATCCAAAGAGATCTTATCGTTGATCCTAGGGCCGATCGGATATTCGTTTTTAACCCAGTCTAGGACGATCAATTTGCCACCCTTCTTCATCGAACGAATGAGGCCGTCCATTGCTTGGCCTGGGTCGGCAAAAGTGGAAAGTACTAAGGATGCAAAAATAACTTCAGGAACAGGGATCCATTCCGGCAATAGGGGACGGTCCGCTTTTTCCATATAAAACGGAGTGAATCTTTGGATATTTTCGCGGTTTTTCCAATGTAATACTTCGTCCAGAAAATCTTGGTTACATTCTGCACCCCAGACCCAGCCCTCTTTATGAATGGATTTGAGAAGTGTTTCCGTCCAGAAACCAAGACCCATCCCGAAATCCACGATATTCTGCACATCCTTTAGCGAAAAATGTTTCAAAACGATTTCCGGAGGAGTAAGCTCACGTCTCTTACTAGAGAGGAGAAAATTCTGATATTCTGGGTCGTAATAATATTCTATATCGATCATTTAATTGCCGGAAGTCGTATTATGTCATATGAATGCTTTCGTTAGTCAAGACCAAACCGAAAGGAGAAGTTTCCATATATTGTGCATTTTATATTATTTTCCCCACATTCTCCTAAAAACCGAAGTAAAAATTTGCGTTGTAGCAACCGATAATCTAATTCGGAACCTCATTTCCAGATGAAAATTCGACTCCGGATCCTATCTATATTCTTCCTTTCGGTATTTGGCGGCTCTATCTATGCCCAGGACTTTCGTCTGGATAATGATAACGCAAGTGTCGCCAATTCGATCAACGTGGAAGTCCTAAAAGATGGTAGGTCCGTTCGAATCAGTTGGGAGGCGCCTAGGGAGACAGGCGAGATTATAGTGGCCCGTTCTTCTTCCATCATTGATAGTCCCGAAAAATGTTATATCTCCGATTCGTTAGGAAAATTTCCGAGCGGTGTCGCTAACGGTGTGAATCAGATCTATGATTATAATCTGAAACCCGGAACTTATTATTACGCAGTTATATTGGCTCATCACGTAAGGAAGAAGGATGTTCGATTAGTCGCAAATCGTAATTACACTACGATCCCGATTGTGATAGAGAACAATCCACAACCACAGACAAATTATCCTCCGACCAATACTCAGAATAATTACCCTCCCGCTACGAATACGAATCAGCCGCCACCTGAGGAGCAGAAGTATCTTTCGGATAATGCTAGGGTCACCGATATCTCCGTAAAAAGAGAAGGTCAGTTCCTTCGTATTTCTTGGGAACCGTATCCTAAAGGAATTCCAGGGGAGACTATTTACACGATCTATAAATCCGCAGAACCGATGTCCAGCATGACATCGATGAGAAAAGCGGAGAAGTTAGCGGAAGTTTCTCATCCGGAAAACACTTTCTTGGATCAGGATCTGACAAAGTCACAAACTCTTTATTATGGCGTTTCCGTAAAACAAGGTTTGAAAGAAGTTCTACCTTTGGTGCAGAACCAATCCTTCATTCGTCAATTTTATGTTTATGATCAAGATAAAAGAAAACCTCCTAACGAAGGAGATTCAGTAGTTACAAATCCTCAATTCGCATACGATGAAATGCACGTAAAGGATCTGAAGGCAAGTGTGGTTGACGGAGGAGTTCGTCTAGATTGGAAATCTCCCGATCGTGCGGATGAAAATACTATCTATTCCATCTACCAAGCGGGTAAACCGTTATCGGGCGGGGTTTCTACTTTCCTTGGCGGTAATGTTAGAAAATTGGGAGAAATAGCTCATCCGGATACGAACGTGATGGTGAAGATGAAAGCCTACACCGGAACCATGTATTTTGGGGTTACCGTAAAACGAGGAGATTTGGAAGATTTCACACTGACTCAGGATCAATCGTATGTGGCGATCGGTGGATCCGGTCCTACCGAGAACAATACCCAAACGGCAGAAAACGACAAACCTAGCAAAAACGAACCGACGGAAGAAGAGCAAGTTCCTCAGAATAACCAAAACGTTCAGAACGATGAAAAACAACCTTTGATCGTCGAGCAGGAAGAACCGACCGACGAAGAAATTGATCGTGTATTGAGATCGACGTATTGGAAAAACGAATACGGAGAAGCGGTAAAACAATTGGCTCCTTATGCAGGTTCTAGTGATATAGATATTAGAGGAAAAGCAAAGTTTTTCCTCGGAATGTCTTTTTATAAGAAGGGCGAATATAATAAAGCCCTAAAGTTCTTCGTTCAAAAGGATACAAAGAACTACAATCCGGAACGAACCGAGTTCTGGACCAAACAATGTCTGGCCCGGATCGGCGGAGGAAGAAGATGAACCGTTCCATCATTTTAGTCACGGGATTTTTATTCGTATGCGCAGGCCTTCTTACCGGAATATACACTGCGGTGATCCAAGACACTGATTCCACAAATAAAGGGATCATGGAAAAAGTCAGAGAAGGAGAGGAATTCCTAAAACATTCCAATCCTAAATCTTCCGAAAAGGCCTTGGACATTTTCGCTGAATTATCCTCCAAGGATGTGGGCACGGATCTTTCTTTCCGCATCCAATACGATCTGGCAACCGCTCTGGACAAGACCGGAGATAAGATGAGAGCCCTTGGCATCTTCAGAGAGCTGAACCAAAAAGAAGGTTTGGCTCGCGAGGAAAAGGCTAGGGTCGCCTACGGCCTTGGGAATCTACTTCTTTTATTAAACAGGGATGAAGAAGGTAAGGGACACTTGGAAGAAGTTCTTAGGACTTCCGGAGACAATAAGCTTAGATCCAACGCGTTATCCGCAATTGCCGATTATTATATGAAAAAAGGTAACTACGATCAGTCTAGAAAGAACTACGTATTGGCCTTACAAGAAGATCCTGAAAACGTAAAAGCGAGGGTCAGATGGGGAAAATCTTTACGTAGAATGGGTAAAGATTGGTCCGCTTACGATGTGTACGAGGATTACGTTCAGTCCGACGCTTACTTCGATCCGGACAAGGTTGCCGTGGATAAGGAATTCCGTTCCGGACTTCTCGAGAAGGGAAGAGAATTATACGTTCGCAAGGAATATTACTCTGCGATCGAAACCTTGAAAAAGGCTTTGGACATCGGTGTCAGCGAAAGAGCTAGGGAACAAGCCTGGTATTATATCGCGGAAAGTTACGACGCTTTGGGAAAATCGGAACAAGCCATCCAGTATTTGAACAAAATCCTGGAAAATTCGGACGGAACCTTGGATCAAGCCGCTATGTTCAGAAAGGGGACCATTTATTTCAGAGGCGGAAAGTATGAGAAAGCTGCTGCGGTTTTCCAAGAATCTGCGGATAGAAATCCCGATAGTCCTGTAGGTAAAAAATCGGCTGCTTGGAAAAAAGAAGCCTTGGATCAGATAGAAGACGATCTTAGATACAAGGACGGAGAAGGCGGCGGAAAAGCTAAACCTAGCGACGATGATCGTCAAGACGACGATTGGAAATATTAAGAAATTTTAATTTGCAGATGTCTGAATAAATTCTTGTTCGGACATTTGGATCTGTATCCCTAAACAATCGTAGATTGCATGAGGGATATCTTTTAAAGCGTGTATCTTGTCCTTCATTTGTTCCGTATATTTACCGTACAGAATAGTTGGCACCGGATTCACCGTGTGCACATCTACAGTCAGATCTTCCAGGTTTCCATGGTCGGAAGTGAGAATGAGCTGGTCTTGTTCAGGATCCATCGCGTCCAAAACTCCGAGTAAAAAACTCTCCAGGTCGGAGATACATTTTTCGGCACCTTTCCAGTTCATTTTATGGCCTACCTTATCCGTGATAAAGTATTCGTAGATACACAAAGTATGATCCTTCATCGCGGGAATGATCTCATTACCGGTTTTGTACGGATCTTGGATCTCTAAAACCGGATCATCCTTATCTATAAAGTCCTTTCCGAACTTCCTAAGGAAATCGCGGCTGATGTCCATATATAGACCCTTACCATCTCTCAAATCATCCATATCTCTTAAGGGTTTGTCTGCAGCCATTTGGATCAAAGTAGAAGCGGATACATGTCTAGGATGTTTTTTTATATGTTCTGCAAAACCTGGGGTATAACAGTTCAATAGATCCGCTTTAAATCCGTTCTCTTCTAAGATACGAATAATGGAATATTTTGCGATGATACGTTTTAAGGTGAATGTGGGAAATCCACTCATGTGACGGTTCAAGACCTGGCAGGCATTGATCCCTGTCCAAAGTGAAGTTTGGCCTGTGGCGCTTTGGGGAAGTCCCTTGATTCCCATACTTGCGTCCGTTTTAAGATAGGTGAGTTCTCTTAATTTGGAGGGGGAATCTTCCGGGATCGTTTTGTTGCCCAAGGGTAGAAATATCCCCTTTGCATACTTGGAGAATGGATTTTTATCCGGATTGTTTTCCCCAAAGCCTATCCCGTCTATAAATACATAAAATATCATATTGGTCCGAGAAGTATCGATTATCCCATTGAATTAGACTGATTCTTTATGAAGGAATCGCCGATACTAGAAGGGTGAACCCGCGTAAACATAGCAAAAGATCTCGAATTCTATCTCTGATACTGCTATGTATCGTATTGATTTCCATCCCTTTTTTCCCGGGCGCTTGGAAGGACGCGGTTTTCTTCTCTCCGATCCAAATTCTTAGTTTGTACCCTAAACTGAAAAAGGAATCTTTCCTAGACTCTATCCTAGAAAGATTTCAAAATAAGTACTATGATCTGGGTTATAGATTCGAATATTTGATGAGAGAATTTCCAAGACCTGAAACCGACAAGGATGCGGAAGCCTTAGGAAAACTTTTCAGTTCTTCCATTCAATTAAAACAGATCCGAATTTATGATTATAATTTCCGAACCATGTATTCTTCCGATCCGAAAGGACCGGGATTTCATAAGGGACTCAGATTACTCGGAATGCAGGTGCCGAAAGCTGGTTGGGTAGAAGATACGGATGGATTTTTATTATACAGAAATTCTTCAGGTGATCTATATCTACAGATCTTAAAAGAAGACGGCGATCGGATCGTCCAAGAAGCAAGCGGTTCTAAAAAATCCTTTTTACCGCGAGACTTCTCCGACGGGATCTTATATTGGGTCTTCAGTCGGCCGCGAGGGCTTGGGCATGATGAGACGGACTCTTCTAAAAAGAAGGAAGAAGATTTCGAACTACTGGAAACCAATCTGAATCCTAACAGTCCATTATTTCCGGATTCTGCCGGTATTTCAAACTCGGAAGAATCCAAGGTAATGATACACGCGTTGTTGGATAAAAATTCCAAGTCCCAGAATATATTACTCCGCCCAGTTTGGGAAAAGACAAACGTAGAAGATCTAGAAATTTTTCTGTCGCAACCTAGAAAAACGAGAGCGGAAGAGTTATTATTGATCTTAAGTGCATTTTCGATTTCTTTAATTTCTTTGATCTGCGGAATACTCGCCTCAAGAATACTTTTCACAATCCGAATGGAGAACCGTTTTTCCGAAAGAGATGAGGTGGTCCAAATGAAAACCGAGCTGATCCGTTTACTCGGACAATTTAGGGAAAAGGCAAAATGATCGGCTTTAAATTCAGACTTATACTCGCTTTATCTTTTATATTTTCCGTTTCAGTACTTTTATTAGAACCGTACTTCCCTTCCGGGATCTTTTATAAGTCCAGATTGGAATCCGTATTTGTTTCCTTTAATAAAGAGATCTTAGAGTTAGAAAAAAAGATCAGAGAATCGGATCCGGAAGAATTGGACGCGAACAATGTATTTCTTCCCGTAAAAAATTTTTTATCCTGGGACCCGAACCTAAAAAATACTCCGAATCTGGAATTTTCAGGGGACAAGGAAAGATATTTATTGTCCCAAGCTTGGGAAGGAAAGACGAGTCGTTTTCTTTCTTTAGAAAACGAACCTGTACTATTCGTTCCCTTATATACGAAGTCTGTCGCAGTACTTGCCGTCTTAGATAAGGAAAAATTCAAAATTTCCTTGGACGATAAGGTGGAATACTTCGTTCCTGAACCAAGACTAGGCACTTTCCAAGATTGGGAAGAAAATGGGGATAAAACGGATCCTAGAAAGGTTTCGGAAGAAGTTTTGAAATCTATGAAAGATGGAGGAACCGACTTTAAAGAGATCCGTTTAGGAGATAAATTATACAGGGCATATTACGCTTTTTATCCGGAAGATAAGATAGGTTTTATCCAAGGGATTTTGCTTTTAGTACCTTTCGAACGTAATATTTTCTTAATATTGTTTCCGGTTTTTTTCGGCTTATTGCTCCTATTGGATGCTTGTATCCTTTTTGTCCGCAAAAGTAAATCCTCTTCTTCCTATTCGAAATCGGATGTTTCCAAACTCATTCAAACTCTTTCTAAAAGGATAGAAGAGACCAATTTTAAACAGATCGAAGCGGCAAAAATGCAAGAGTTACCCGATCTTCCGGAAATCGTAACGATCCCTCCCGTTTTGGAGACTAAACCTAGTGCTAGCGGGACATTCTATGTTCTACCTTTCGATCTGCCCGGGGATTCTTTTTTAACTCCTAAGTTTTTGAGAGAAAAGAAAGAGCCAATCCATATAGAAAGTGAAGTGGCTTCCGCTCCTTCGGCGGTATCCGTCGTGGAAATGCCCGAAGCTCTTCAGAAAAAGAGAGATTCTATTTTCACGGACGAATTAGCGAGACTTGTGGATAAGGTAAAATCCACTTCTCCAGAAATTCCTAAGATCCAAATTTTAGATCGTCCAAAAGATTCGGGACTATTAGCAAAAGCCCTGAGAGTAACAGGACTAGCGGAGATCGGTTTGAAAGCTGCGAGGGGGCTTGCTCCTCAGCATAAATCCAGATTTTTTCTTTGGGCGAGAGCTTGGTGGGGAATTCGTAAAACCGATCCGAACGAGGAACTTCCCCTTTCGGAAAAATTCAGAAGCTGGTTGGATAAACAACCGATCCGTGAAAAAAGGAAAATTTTAGAAGTTTTAGATGAGATCCACCAGGGTTTGGATGCTCCCGTTTCTTCTTTATTAAAATATTATCTTACGATTTTTTCCTCTCTTCATCTGAAATCTTTCAGTATTCATTTTTATGATAGAAGAAGGGGAGCTTATCTTCCTGTTGTGTCCTACGGTTTACAACCTTATAGCCGTCAGAATATGATCTTTTTATACGGAGATCAATTTTTAGGGAAAGAAACGGGAGATGTTTCCATCATTGACGTTACTGAAGAAAGGCGTAACGATCATTTTTTCCGTAAAAAATTCGACTCTGCGGATTTGGATGGAGTGATGAGAATTGTTTCTTTTCCACTTTTTAGATCCGGTTTGGATTTTAGATTTTTCCTAATGTTCCCGGACCCGCCTAATAACGATCTGGCGGATCAGATTAAAGAGAATGTGGAAAATTCCATAGAACCCGTGGAAGATGCATTTTTACAATTAGAGATAGAGCAGGCTTCGCATGCCATCCAGGACAAAAGGGATTTGGTCCAGATCCAATTTTTACTTCTTCGTTGGGCAACTCACGGTGAAAGAAGCAGATGTAATTTATACAAGATCAAATGTACGGGCGACTTGGATTATTCTGCCATTGACAAATGGAGAAAGGAAGTACTTGAGGAGGTCCAACCTAGACTCGGAGCGGAAGATTACGGGTTTGGAGTCTCTCCTTCCGAAATTTTCGTTTTGTCCAGAGAGGAAAGAGAATCGGAACTTAGAATGATCTTGGATTCGATAGGAAAGGAATATCAGATCACTCCACTTCCTTATCCGGAAAACGGAAAAAATTTGTACACATATATTTAATATTTTTCTGTCGGATAAGATTGAATCGAAAATGCGCTCTCTCTTATACATCCTTCTGATCTGTTCCAGTTTTTCTCCTTCTTTTCCTCAAGAAGAAAATAGAAGAGAATGGAATAAGGCGGCAAAACAGAAAGTTTTACTTCTTCACCAAAGTGGAAAAGAAGCGGAGAGCCTTCCTTTCCTGGAAGAATACGTTAAAAAAAATCCGAATGAGTTGGTCTATAAACTCTATTTAGCCCGGGCACTTTTTTGGAGAGCCGACTTGGAACTGCCTGGTCATTCGGAAGATGTGTTTTCTAGAATGGAGAAGGTCCGAAAGATCCGGGATAATTACTTGAGAGCAGCCAGTCTTTTCGAAGAGAATGTCGGATATTTAGCAAAGGTAAGTCCGAGAGATCCGGATTTGGGAAAGTGGACCTTTTTATGGGCCATGTCCGAATGGTATGCGGGCAGGGAAGACCGAGCTATTCAGCTATTTAAGAAGTCTTTTAAGCATGATTTTCGTTTGAATCAGGCAAATTACAATATTGGGGCGATTTACGAAAGCCTTGGACAAATCCTAGATTCTCAAATTTATTACGGAACCTACTTGAAAAACGAAAAGGAACTGAAAGAAGAGGAGTAATGGCCCGTGTCGAAAGAAGATTTCAGATGCTCCTCACCGAGGAAGAATTCGAATTATTGAGGACTGAGGCGGAGAAACGAGACCTCTCCGCTTCCGAACTACTTCGCTCCTGTTTTCGGAACGAAGTGTTTAAATCGGATTCTTATCAAAGATTGGAAGCCTTGAGAGAATTATCCAAAATTTATCCGGAAGCAAAAGTTTGAAATTATTAGTTTCTTCCGATTGTTTCAGGGATTTGATGCTCGGAAATTCCGCTTCTCGTCGCTCCGTATCGAATGCGATCGAATCACTTACCAAAAAAAATCATATCTTCGTTTTGGCTCTTCCTAGTTTGGATACGGTTCTTGCAAAAGAGCCCGATCCTTTAACAAGGGAGATCATCTGGAACCAATCCAAAAATTTATTCTTGGATTTTCTCACCATAAGAAAGGAAGAGATCTCGCTTGCGATACGGCTTTCTGCTTCTAAAAATCTGGATTGGAAAGAATGGTTGGAGATTGCGACCGCTTCTTTGGCGGACTTGGATGGGATCTTATGTACGGATCCTAAATGGAAAGAGCAGAATTTAGTAAAGATCTTACTCGCTCAGGAAATAGACCTCGACGGGGTCGCTTAATGGACTCAGTTGGTCCGGACCATTTTCCGGATCGTACAAAGAGTTATAAGCCGCAACTTTGAAATAATACGTTAATCCTTTTTGAAAGAATAAAAGTTTTTTATCGTAAGGGTCCTTACGAGGTTTCTTCTTTTTCTTTTTGGATTTAGGACTATCATCTTCGTCGTCATTTTCTTCCGGCTTTTCCGCGTTCAAAGAAATGAGCCGATTGTCTATACACTGACAAAGTTTAGGCCCGCTCATGTCGTTTCTTTTAGGACAAGTGGAATCATCACCCAAGATCGGATCCAAATACTCGCTCATCGGATGTTTGGTTTTTCCCTTGGTGGATAGAACCGGCATTTTTCCTTTTTCCAATTCTTTGCTGGTGCCTTTTAAGATCCCGACCATACGGTTTGGACCGACCCCATAATGGATAACATAACCGCCTTTTTGCTGCACATTCTTTTCCGGGTTTTGGGTCCAGCTCAAACAAACGCGAGGACTTTGTGCTTCCGGATCATAATCGTCAAAGTTCACTATTTTTAAACCGGCGGGTTTGACTGGAGGAGTAGTTTCTCTATAAGAAAAAGTTAATGCTTCTAATTCAGGGCTGGACTTTGAACCTGAATCGGTCTTAAATTTGACCTTTACTTGGTAATATTTGAAATAAGAGAGTTTGTTTCCCCAGATTTTATCCAGAGGAATACGATAGCTGGAAGATTTTCCTTTTGGAGAACTTTCTTCTTCCGTTTCCCTATATGGATCATCTTCTTTGAATTCTTCTTCTATCTTTCTGAGATCGATCGATTTCCAGGAAGGGTATTCTTCCGTTTTGGAGAAAATTTTAGGAGATGATCTGAAATATAACTCGAGCACGGAAGATTTGGGTATATTCGCTTTTAATAATATTGCTTCCGGTAGAGAATTGGAGAACTTGGTCTTGTAAACGGGAGAAATTGCGGTCCCGAATTTCGCATCCGCAGTAAAGGAAGAAGGATCGTATTTTTGCCCGTCGTATTGTGTGGATAGGACCTCAGGATCAGGGCTTCCTTTAGAGACTAAAAAGTCGTCCAACCATCCGTAAAAACTTTCCCCGATCTTGAACGGAGTGCTGTCCTCCGGATGGAAACCGATCCGCATAATCGGTTCCTTAGAAGAGACAGAAGCCCTGTCGGTTTCTTTCCCGTTAATATAGAATACAATTTCTCTTTGAGCAGGCTTGAAATGGATGATAAAATGATTCCAATCCGATCTGGATAGTCTCGAGTTCCCTGCAAGTTTCAAAGATAAATGTGTTTTGTCCGTTTTTTGGAAAAAATTACGAAATTCTAATATCGGTATTTCGTCTTTTATCCTAAGGTCCCAGCCGAATTTTTTTCCTCGAGTATACAGCTCTTTGGAGAGTAGGACGGCTTCCTTATCCAGATTTCCGGGCAATATAAAAAAGGAGATATAAAATTCCTCCTTAATGTCGGAACTTGTAAGTATTCCTTTTGTTTTTCCGGAAACTTTGATACCCGATCTTTTACCGACGAAATCTGCGGATCTTTTTCCGGAATGTGCCTTTGCCGAATCGGGAAGATAAGAAGAGGATAATATTCTGTAACCTCCCGCTTTGTCGTTCAGGTCCGAGGCTTCCTTCTCCTCGAAATCTAAAAATAGATCGGAACCTTCTTTACGATCGCGGGGACTTAATTCTAATTTGGGGGCTCCGTTTTCCGTACTTCCCAAACGAACATATTTGAGAACGAATGCGCTTAAAGAAAATGAATTGGATTCGGCTGAGATGGAGACGGAGAAAAAAGAAACAAGACCGACCAAACCTAAGAGATAGACCGGATAAAGGATCTTGTTTCGCATTCTTAAAAGTTATATTCCGATTTTAAACGATGGTGTCTAACTGACCCACTCTTCTTTCATGGCGTCCCGCTTCGAAAGAAGTATTCAGCCATTTTTGAGCGATTCGGGCTGCCAGGTCTTTACCTAAAACTCTTCCGCCTAAAACCAATACGTTTGCATTGTTATGACGGCGGGACATTTCCGCGGTGAACTCGTCATGGCAAAGAGCAGCTCTGATCCCCTTATGACGATTTGCTGCGATAGAAGCTCCGATCCCTGTCCCACAAAGTGCGATCAGTCCATCCACTTCTTTAGAAAGTACTTTTTTGCAAGCGTCTGCAATTACTAAAGGATAATCCACAGAGGTCTCATCCTTTGTGCCTAAGTCCAGGATCTCAATCGAGTCCGCCAATTCTTTGCGAAGGTATTCTTTGAGTTCGAATCCACCGTGATCGGAAGCGATGCCAATTTTTTTCATGTTCTATAGGTACCGTACCTACGTGAATTCTCCGATTCAAGCAATTTACAGCAAGGATCGGAAAATAAGGAAAAGTTTCTTAATCGAAGAGACCTTCTTTCAGGAAATCGGGAGCGGTCTGGTAGAATTCCCAATGTTGGACGAAGAGGGCCATATAGGTATTTTGGAAAGTGGATAAGGGAAGAAGCTTTTCCGATAAGGATTGGTACTCAGCCTGGTGAAGCCTTGCTAAAAGTTCCTTTTTAGCCTCTAAAAAGTTACGTAAGTTTTTCTCTTCAAAAGCGGACAAACGAATGGTCTTTTCGTCGGAGAGTAAAAAGTTTTCGTAATAAGAAAACATAAGTTCTTTGGTTTCTCTATGACGAGAATGGTCGGCGAGTAAAGTCACTTGTTCTTCTTTAGAAAGTCCGGACATACGGATACATTCCAAACTTTGGTAAGCGGATTTAGCTTCTTGTAAGGCGAGATTTTCGGCGATCTTGGTCCTCTCTTCCGGAGAGAGTTTAGAAGTATAAAATTCCTTTAACTCTTTTGAGCCAGAGCCTTGGGATAAACAATGGCCTACTTTCAGTTTTGTAGGAAAAAATAATGGAGAAGCGGATATCCGGATCATACCCGCGCACACAAGAGTGAGGATCAGAAGAATGTGTTTCATTTTATCCTTCCGAAAGATTTAAACCTTTTTCTCGAATTCCTTCATGTATTCCACTAAGGCAATTACACCTTCTTTCGGCATGGAATTATAGATAGAAGCTCGTAAACCGCCGACTAACCTATGACCTTCTAATCCGTGGAGTCCTCTTTCTTCTGCTCCAGCCAAAAACTTAGATTCTAAATTTTTATCTTGCAAAGTGAAGACAACGTTCATTACGGATCTGGAATTCGGTTTTACGGGAGCATTATAAAAGGAAGTTGTATCCAAATAATCGTACAGGATTTTAGCCTTCTCCTCGTTGATCTTTTCGATCTTCTCCACTCCGCCTAGATCTTTTAGCCATTCAAACACAAGTTTGGACATGTAGATGGAATAAGTAGGAGGAGTATTATACATGGATTTATTTTTTGCTGTCAGAGCATAATCCATCAATATAGGAACGGTTCTTCCGGAACGACCGAGCAGATCTTTGCGGATAATGAGAACACTGAGACCGGAAGGTCCGATATTTTTCTGGGCTCCCGCAAATATCGCGCCGAACTTACTTACGTCTATTTTTCTAGAAAGAATTTCGGAAGTCATATCCGCGATCAGTGGAGCCTTGGTGATATCCGGAATATTCGCATAACGAGTTCCTAATAAAGTATTATTAGAAGTAATGTATACGTAAGCCGCTCCCGGATTTACCATGGAGTCGTTTAGTTCCGGAGTCTCGGTATACTTATGATCTTCTCCGTCGTAGATCTTTTTGACCGGATTGAATCTGAGAGCTTCTTCCATAGCCTTCTTCGCCCAGATACCTGTGACTGCGAAGTCGGCCGATTCCCCTTCCTTTAGAAGATTTAAGGGGAGGGCGGAGAAATGAAGGCTAGCTCCTCCGGAAAGAAACATAATTTCGTAATTTTCCGGAATAGATAATAATTCTCTGATCAAGGAAAGGGATGTATCCAGGACTTCTTCAAAAAGTTTTCCCCTATGGCTGTCTTCCATAATGGACATACCGGATCCGCGATAGTTCAGAAACTCGGATGCGGCCTTTTCCATGACTGGAGTGGGAAGCATCGCAGGACCTGCGCAAAAATTGTAGATTCGGCGCTCAAATTTGCTCATGAGGTTAGGGTAAAAATCAGGTCTCGGGAGGCAACTTCTTACTGTTCCAACATTCTGGAAGAATTGAAAAATCCTTGGCAGAGTCCTAACTAGAATCGTAAGATAGCCAATCGTCTCACCCGATTTCGGGAGATTCGTATTTGTAAGGAGTTCCATAATGTCACGGATTCGACTGGCCGTATTTCTAATCTTCCTCGGAAGTTTTAGCTTTCCGATCTTCGCCCAAGAGGGGCCCAAACTTGGAGAAAAGGAAGTTCGTTCTACCGGAAAGGTGAACTTCATCAATAGATCCGCTGCAAGAGCCGACGAAGAGACAAAAGGAAGTAACGCCAGAACCGGTGCCGGTATCTCCGAAGCATTAAAAAAAGATCCTAAATCTCCCGCTTCTGCGGATGGGATCACCGCGATCCGCATCCTTCCCGACGAGAAGGAAAAAAAATTCGGAGCCGATCTGATTAGCATCGGTAAAGACGCCGACTACGGACATATCAACTCCATCCAAAGGATCCTTTCCGGATATGTTAAGGCAAATTTCGGATATTCCGAAGCGAACTCGGATACATTAGCGACTTATATACTTTATTACAATGCGATCCATCGTAAGAGTGCGGATTATATCAAACGTAAGTATAATACCGAAGTTGTGAAAAACGCGCAAAAAGACAAGATCGGTATCGGTAGACGTTATACGGAATGGCCTGGTAAAACACAGATCGTAATCCCAATCGTATTTAATATTCTTACCGACGACGGAAAAGATCTGGATACCGATGAGCTAGAAAAAGAAGTCAATAAGGACCTGGACAAAAAGAAAGAAGGCCAAGACGATAAAAAAAGAATGAACGACCTTCAAAACGAGAAGGCAGACGAAGAAAAACGTAAACTCCAGGACAAAAAAGAAGAGAATAGAAAAAAACAAGAAGAAGCTTCCAACAAAGAAAGAGAAGCTGAAAGAGAGATCCAGGAACTGAACAAAGATCCTGTTAAAAACAAACAAAAGATCACTCAAAAACAAGAAGAACGTAAACAGGCCCAACAAGAACAACAAAAGGCCAAAAAAGAAGAGCAACAATTAAAGGAAAAAGAGAAAGAAATCGCTAAAAAAGAAGAATCCCGTAAATCGGATTCTAAATCTTCCTCATCTTCTTCCGATTCCAAAAGTTCTTCCTCCGGAGACTCAAAAAAATCCGAGGCTAAGTCCGATGATAATAAGTCCAAGGAAGAGTTAAAACAAGAACTGAAAGAAACTAAAAAGGAACTGGAAACGGTTAAAGAAGAACAGAAGAAGAAGGAAGAATTCGACAAGAACGTTGTCGGAGGAAAAATTCTATTCTTAAAAACCTTAAAGTACACTTCCGACGGACATTATAGCAATGAGTTACACGCGTTAGATCCTACCAAGGACGATACGATCTTCAAGGGTGACTTCAATAAGATTTGTGGACGTACCTTCGAAGTAGTGGATGGAAAAGCACTTGTGGTCGGTTACGAATCCGATCACTCCGCTGCCCACAAATTGATACTGATCGATCAGGAAACATTAAAACCTGCGATTTGGTCTGCTGATTCGGTATTCTGGCGATCTCCAATGATCATCAAAGGAGAAGAGATCTACGCCTTTGAAGAGAGAAACGGAAAATATTATTTAAGCCGTTACGACAAAGCCTTAAAGAAAACTGCGGGAAGTGAAGAGGAGATCAGCCCGAACTCCAATGTGACTTTCTTCGGTGAAAAAATTTACGTAACCGGCAAGGAAGAAGGTTCCGGAAAAACCGAAATTGCAGTGTTCGGCAAAGCCGATCTGAAATTAATCAAAAAGATCAAACCGTAAGATTTGGCTTTGGTTTATACGGAAAAGGCGGGTCTCCACCCGCCTTTTTTTATATTAGGAATAGATAATCGAATGATGAAAATTATCTCATGGAAGTAAGATCTCTGTAAGCTCTTACTACACCATCCGCTAGAGTTTTAGTGAATGTGAGTGCTACTCTTGCTTTTTCGGAAGCGACCATCACTTCGTGAGCGTCCACACTATTCGGATCATATACCATTTTTTGAGTGAGTTCGTCCGCTTCTACTTGTAGATCGTTTACTGATTTGAATGCGTTTCTCATCGCTTCCGAAAAACTTTCAGCAACATAGTCCGGAGCAACAGGCTCTTTCACATCTCCGTAATGACGTTGGTCTTCTATCTTTACGGAAACCTTGTCTCCTTTAGGAGAAAGGGGATAACGAGAATCGGAATATCCCGAGTTATAGGTGTACCAAAGTTTGGAATTAAAATCTACGTTCATTCTTCTCTCCTATTAAGCTCTTCCGATCTCCAAGGCCTTGTTGAACATTGCCTTAGATCCGTTGATCATCTGGACGTTTGCCTCGTAGGATCTGGAAGCAGAGATCATGTCCGTCATTTCGGTGACTATATTTACGTTCGGCATTTCTACATAGCCTTTTTTAGGTCCAATCTGGATCGCATCCGGGTGGGTAGGATCGTAAGTTAATCTTAAAGGACTCATATCCTTCTCGATCTTCATCACTTTCACACCCTTACCTTCTCCGGGAGAGAGACCAAAAGGATAAACTGGGCTTTTCCAGCGGGTTCTTAGATTTACGGGAGTCAGTATCACTCTGTCCCTACGGAAAGGACCGTCTCCATTCGTATTTCTGGTAGTGGTTGCGTTCGCGATATTGTTCCCGATCACATCCATTCTAAGTCTTTGTGCCGAAAGCCCGGTGGCGGAGATATTAACTGCGCTAAATAGTCCCATCTTCTTCCTCTAAATCTTAGCTATGTCTCTATCGAGATTAAGCCAACCTCATTACGTTCTTCAAATCACGGAAGTTCGCATTCAGTCTTTCGACCATCATCATGTATTGCATTTGAGAATTGGATGCTTCCATTACTTCTTTTTCGGGATCCACGTTATTTCCATCGGCTCTGACTGTGGTCAGATAATCTATGTTAGCCTTTGGCTTTACGGATTTATAATCTAATGGTGTAAAAAAGGAAATATGACGTTCATCTTCGATCCTGGTCGGGATCGCCTTAGAAGCTTCTATCTTTTCGGATTCCAAGGCTCTTTTGATCATGGATTCGAAAAGTACTTCACTTCTTTTAAAATGGGGAACATCCGCATTCGCGATATTGTCCGCGAGGACTTTTCTTTTCATAGAGGCAGCGTTCATTCCTCTCTCGAGCAAGTCCTGAGTCTTCATGAAATGTGTTTTTTGGAACATAAAGCTCTCCCGAATAAAATTTCGGTTGAATTTCAAAATTCCCAAAGATAAAAAAAGAAATCCGGCCAAAAATTTCTCAGAAAAGGCCAAAAAAGGACTCAAATCGAAAATGGGTGAAAATTCGGAGATTATCGAGATCAAACCGGAGCTAACTGCCCTTTTTAACGACTATTACGCATTTCGAAACCAGTTAATGGATGCGATCGCCAAAAAGCCGGTTAAAATCGTCTTGGATCTGGGCAAAATTCCCGTGATGAATTCCATTTCTATTAGTTCCTTGGTTTGGTTCTGCAAAAACGCTAAGTTAGAAGGGATCGAGATCGATATTAGGGAAATACATCCCGACCTGATGAAAACATTTGAAGTGCTCAAGATCGACGAGTACTTTCAGCGAATCTAAAATTCGCTTAGAGCCTCACTTTATTCCTCAAATCGCTTTAGGTCCCCGGGGGCTCGGGAATTCCCTGGACATCCTTACTATAGGATATAGCTTGGCTTCCATGAAAAAAATTCTTTTTTCCTTAGCGATCTTATCCTTATTTATAGGCTGTCAACCTCCACTACAAGAGAGAATTTTAGGTATCTGGGAAAGAACCGCCGTTTGTGCAGCCGACGGACAGTGTAAAAATTCGGATCCGGGTAAGGCTCCTAAACTTTCTATCTTTAGACCAGGACTTGCGATCTACGAAAACCCGGAAGATCCAGAAAATCAGCGCAGAATAGAATACGAGTTTTACGAGAAAGAAACCAAGTCTAGAGAGCCTGAACTTATATTTAGGTTTTTGAATCTAGGATTCGATATTCGTTATATAGTGAAAAAAGCGAATAAAGAAACTTTAGAACTACTCAATCCGGATCTGAACAATACCGAAGTTTATAAAAAGTTAGGTCCTGCTCCCGAATGATCTTCTGTCGGAAGAATATTTCTGCATTACTCCTAGGTTTTATATTTTTATTCGGAACGAACCTAGGATCAAAGGAAACCGAACTTTCCGACGAAAACCAATCGATAATTGCCCCTTCTCCGGAAGGGGAATTACCTCTTCCCCCTCAACCGACCGACCAAAGCGAAGTTTCTAGAAGAAAATACCAGATCCTTGCCCTCAATACGGAGACCATCAATCTCTTAAGATCCAATGCTTTAGCAAGAGCCCAAGCGAATATAGAACGTTTGAAAAAGTTGGATCCGGATTGTTTGGAGTATCATTATCTGAACGGCGCGTATCTGTACGTAATAGGAAGATATCCCCAATCTAAAAAAGCGCTTTTAAAAGCGGTAGAGATTAATCCAAGTCATGATCCATCCTATTACCTTCTCGGAATGATATTTGTAAGAAGAAGTAAATGGGAATCTTCCGTCCCCTATTTCCAAAAAGCGGTAGAGCTTGCGAATTATAACCCATTTTACAGATTGAATATGGCTCTGGCTTATTTCGAAACAGGGCAATATCTAAAAGCAAAAGCAGAAGCGGAGAAGGGAATAGAGCTCAAGCCGAATTACAGGAATTTAAAACTCATATTATTAAAAGTGAATTTTCTTTTGGGAAATAAAGCCGACGCTCTTGCCCAATGTAAGGAATTCGCGAAAGAAGGTTTTGTTCACAGGGAATTCGCTTATATTTACGCACGTCTTACGATGGATATAGATAAAAATTTCCGTAAGGCGATCAAATTATACAATCAGTTCCCTGATCTTCCTTTTAACGAAAAAAGATTTTTGGCCCATGCTTACTTTCACACTTCGAATTACAGGGCTTCTGCAAACGTGTATTCTATCATTTCGGGTTCTAAGATCCTCTCGGAAGAGGATCGGATCAACTATCTCAGATCTTTGGTGTATATTAAGGATTATAGAAGATTGGAATCTTTCGTAGCTTCCTGGATGTTGGAAGAACCTGAAAAAAAATTAAAGATCCAAGAAGCATTGGATACAGCGGAACTTTTGAGAGAGAATGATCCGAAAGTGTATCATATGCTTCCTTCCCGTTCACCGTATAATAACTGATTATTCGGAAACTTCTTTCTTTTTAGTCGGAAAGCGGAGAATATAATAGATTACGCATACACCAATCACTGCCATTCCGATCCTAACTTGCAGGATCGGTGCGAATATCGCGCTGATAGTCATTGTGATCACGATTGTGGAAACGGAGATGATCTTTGCTCTTAGAGGGATCGCTTTGTGTATCCTCCAATCCCTAATAAAACTTCCGAAATATTTATTATTCATCAGCCAGTTATAGAATTTTTGAGAGGCCCTCGCATAACAAGCTGCGGTTAAAAGTAAGAACGGAGTAGTAGGTAAAACCGGGGTAAAGATCCCGATAATTCCCAGAATTAAGGATATGGTCCCGATTATGATCAATAGATAACGAACGAATCCATATCTGTGAAGTTTTACTTCATGGCTATAATCCTTTTGTTCTGCCAACGGAATGCTCCTACATAAAAAAAGGGAGGCCATAGCCTCCCTTTTGCAAGGATCATTTCCGATATTTTTCGGAAAAACCTTCTTAGGTATCCTTGAGTGCAGTCACGATCTCTTGGGTGGCTTTTTTACCATCTTGGAAATACATGAGACAGTTTTCTTGGATGAAAAGCGGGTTAGGAACCCCTGCAAATCCCGGGCTCAAGGAACGTTTGATCACGATAATGGTTTTTGCTTTGTCCACGTCTAGGATCGGCATTCCAGCGATTGGAGAACCTGGATCCGTTTTTGCCAGAGGATTCACGACGTCGTTTGCACCGTTAATGATAACTACGTCCACAGTGTTGAAAGTAGGATTGATCTCGTCCATTTCCTTCATTTTGTCGTAAGGAATATCAGCTTCCGCCAATAGAACGTTCATGTGACCAGGCATCCTTCCAGCAACCGGATGGATTGCAAATTCAACTTCGATCCCTTTATCTGTAAGTTGGTTGTAAAGTTCGCGAACTGCGTGTTGTGCTTGGGCAACCGCCATTCCGTAACCGGGAACGATCACCACTCTTTGAGCCATATCCAGTAACATAGCCACTTCTTCTGCGGAAGTAGATTTTGTTTTTCCGGCGTAGATGTCCCCGGAATCCGCGGAAGACGTCGCTGCTCCAATTCCTCCGAAAAGAACGTTTGGAAGGGAACGGTTCATCGCCTTACACATAATTTGAGTAAGAAGGATCCCGGAAGCTCCAACAAGAGATCCGGAGATGATGAGTACGTTGTTTCCTAAAACGAATCCTGTAGCGGAAGCAGCAAGTCCCGAATAAGAGTTCAGAAGAGCGATTACCACCGGCATATCCGCTCCACCGATCGGAATTACTAACAGAACTCCGAGGACGGAAGCGACTAATACGATGTACCAGTACCACTCGATCTTAGTAGGCTCGGTTACGTTCAAATAACCTAAGTAAAGCGCACCGATCAAAAATAGAACTTTAACGATCTGGTCTCCGAAGTAGCGAACGGCTTTCTCGGAGATCAAACCTTGCAGTTTTCCGAATGCGATCAAACTTCCTGTAAGAGTTACGGCTCCGATAATACCGGTTGCCGCAGTGGAGATTGTGAACTGGAAATCAGCAAGTTGTTTTGTATCATGACCTGGTTGTAGGATCTCCATCAAGGAGTTTCCACCGACTAAGAAGGAAGCGAGTCCTCCAAGTCCGTTTAGAAGGGCCACAAGCTGAGGCATTCCTGTCATTTCTACTTTAAGAGCGATAAAAGTTCCGATTGTGGTCCCGACTAGGATCGCCGCACCGATAATGATGATATCACTTTGGTTGATGGTTCCATATTCGAAGAATACTCCCACAACCGCTAGGAACATTCCGAATGCTCCGGTAAAATTTCCTCTCACCGCAGTTTTAGGGTGAGAAAGTAACTTTAATCCAACGATAAAAAGGATACTGGAGATAAGATAAATGAGGTTGATATACGCTTTTTCCATTTATGGTTTAATCCTTTTTCTTGAACATTCCCAACATACGGTGAGTTACTACGAACCCTCCGATCACGTTGACGGTTGCCGCAACAATTGCTAGAAATCCTAATACTTGAATGATCCAATGATTGGTAGTATGAAGAGTTAGGATCGCCCCGATGATCGTGATCCCCGAAATGGCATTAGAGCCTGACATAAGAGGGGTATGTAATAAAGGAGGAATACGGTTGATGACCTCGATTCCTACGAACACTGCGATTAAAAATATCGTCAGGTAGCTTACGAACTGTTCCATATTAGCTTCCTATGGACGGCGGCGGGAAAAAATCCTCAAAACCGATGCCTTAAATTCTGTTCGTTCACTTTTCTGGGACGCCTGCTTCCTGAAAACCCTTTTTTCGAAGCAGGCAGGAGTCGCATTTTCCGCAAGGTTTGCCTCCGACGGGATCGTAGCAAGAATGAGTCATGGCAAACGGAACGCCTAATTTAGAGCCTAATAACACGATCTCTTTTTTATCCAGGAACTGCAAAGGTGTGCAGATCTCAAGAGGATGACCTTCCGCTCCTGTTTTGGTCCCGAGACGGATTGCATCAGAATAAACTTTGATAAATTCAGGTCTGCAATCCGGATAACCGGAATAATCCAATGCATTCACGCCAATATAGAGTCTCTTGGCTCCGATACCTTCTGCCAGAGAGACTCCGAAAGATAAAAATAAAATATTTCTTCCTGGAACGTAAGTGTTTGGGATCTCAGAATGCCCCAAAGAATTTTTAGGTACCTTGATCTTCTTTTCAGTAAGGGAAGAACCTTGGAAAAATTCAGGATTCAATTTTTGGATCAGATGAGGTATATCTAAAAGTTTTGCGATCTTTTTGGCCGATTTCAGTTCTTGTTTGTGTTTTTGATTATAGTCGAAGGAAAGAGCTATAGGAGAATAACCGTCTTGGATTGCTTGGAACAAACAAGTAGTGGAATCCAAACCGCCTGAGAAAAGAACGACTGCCTTTGGATCTTTAGAATGAGATTTCGTTCGAACGCTGTTCGACTTAGCAGAAGGACTCATCTTTTATTTCTCGGAAGGTCCGTTATAAACACATGCGCTAGTACAAGTTTCGTTTAAAGTGATCTTGTATAAAAGAGGAAGCTCAGGTCTAAGTTTTTTCCACAACCAAATGCTGATATTTTCGCTGGTAGGATTTTCTAGACCTTCGATCTCATTCAAAAGATAATGATCTAGATAGTTTTCGAGAAGCGGTTTAACAACCTTACTAACTTCTGCGAAGTCCATCAACCAACCTGTTTTTTCGTCTACCCTACCTTTCAGATGTAATTTGAATCGAAAACTATGTCCGTGCATCCTTCTGCACTTATGACCTTCCGGAACATTCGGAAGGAAATGTGCGGCATCGAAACGAAATTCTTTGGTAAGTTCTATTTCTTCCATTTAGATGTTGGATGAGTGGTTGGTTCTGGAAAATGAAAGCCCGGTTTCGGAGAACCGATCCGGGAATACATGGACCGACTTTGTGAATCCGGTCTTAAGAAGGCTCAGTAGCGGATTACTTTTTAACCAGTTCTTTCAGGATTTCCTGTTTTTTTTGGTCCTTCTGAAATTCGTTTAATACCAGCCACTCACGTTTGATCTGTTTCTCGTTAATACCTTTTGCTTCCGCGTATTTTTTGAGAAGTTTAGCTGTTTTTTGGTTCATACCAACCAAAATCCGGGTCGTTTCCGCCCTGTCAAGTATAGAAGGTTTGTTCAGGAGTATGGAATTGAAACATGTTCAGGAATATTCGAATGAAAAAGAAAACCAATTATGTCCAAAATAAGCCTGAATAATAACCGCAATAACATAAGTCCCAGCGAAAAATCCACCAAAGGAGAGATACTGTCCCCGTAGGCCTATATCGAATGTTGATAATTTTCAACCTCTGTGTTTGTTAATTTACTCCTTTTGTCTCGTCAAAATCAATCCAAAAGCGTTAGGAACGTTAACCGGTAGAGAAAAATGAAAAATTGGAAAATTTGGCAGAGGATTTTATTTTTATCCGTATTTCTTTCATTACCTTACCCATTCATAATCTATTTTTTAGTCTCGGAACAAAATATACGAATCGAGTTCGCTGAAAAGGAATTATCCGGTGTTCATTTATTAAGAAGAGTTATGCACCTATGGAAGGATCAAAAAACGGATTGGTCTACAAAGATGAAAACTTTCGATCACGAATTCAGAAATTCAAAATTAATAATAGAACTTTCTCCCACTTTGGAATTATTCAAAAAGGAAACCCCTAATCAAAAATCTCCCGAATTATCTGAAAGGGAAATCAATAAACTTTTAGAATTGAATAACAGAATCGGAGATGTTTCAAATCTCATTTTAGATCCTGACTTGGATACGTACTATCTGATGGATATCGTACTCATACGTATACCTATACTCTATAAATTATTGGAAGAGATAAATCGTATGAATCAAGAGCGGGGGGGAAATTTCGAAAGTTTCCAAGTAAGGCTAATTTCCAAATCCGGAGTGTTAACAGAAACGATTTCTGGAATGGACCGAGGCATCTCAGTGATTCTCGAAACTAATTCTGATTATAATAATCGATTACTTACTCCATATTCCAGGTTTAAATCCGGTCTGATAAATTTAAATAATCTAATATCGAATGTAAATGGAACAGAAGATTATCGGAAGCAATTATCCGAAGAATTGTTAAATATTTCGAAATATACAGAAGATCTGTATCAAGCATCTTCTGATTCTCTTGAACAAGGTTTAATAAATAGGATAAGCAGTTTAAAAATTCGTAATTATTCGATTCTGGGGTTCATTTTTGTTTTGTTAACGATTCCTGTCGTTGGTATCGCGATTACATTGTTTAAATTATCTTCCCAATTCGGGAATGTCGTTAAAAGGATGGAAGGAATTGCCGTAGGAAAAGGGGATCTTACGAAACGATTGGATGAGAATGCCGGTGCGGAATTCGGGGAGATAGCGGTCGGTTTTAATACGTTCGTCGAAAGAATTCGTTTGGTTTTGGCGGACGTAATTCAAGTGACAGAAGGATTAAAAGAGATAGCCGATTTGAACGTCTCCGTTTCGGATACATTAGAAAAGACTTCGAGCAATAATTTTTCTTCTATTCAGGAGTTGACTGCGACAACGGAAGAAATTGCATCTTCCTCCGAATTTGTTACCAATACCGTTGAGGCAGAGATTGAAAGTTTATCTTTTCTAACGGAAAAAGCCGGGGAACTCTCGATTCTAATAGAGAGGATCTCTAATGGGATCCAAGTAGTAAAAACTTCAATGGAAAGAATGAAACAAGTAGCGAATGAAAGCGAAACGAATCTAGGGTCTCTTGTGAAGACTATCGATGGTATTTCTAAAAGTTCGGACAAAATCGGTAAAATTGTGGATATCATTAATGAAATCGCCGAAAAAGTGGAATTGCTCGCAATCAACGCGTCCATTGAATCTGCAAGGGCCGGAGAGGCAGGAAGAGGATTTGCAGTGGTGGCTTCCGAAATTACTAAGTTAGCCGAACAGACTTCGCAGAGTATATTAGAAATACGCAAAATAGTAGTTAATAATTCGGAAGAAGCCCAAGCCGGTAAGTCTGCAGTAGATGCCTCAGTAAATTCTTGGAGATTGATCACCTCCGGAGTGGATTCTATTTTTGATGGGTTAAACGAAATGACTCTACTTCTTCCGGAGGAAATGAAAATAAAGGAAAAATTGGAAGCTTCTATTACTACTATAAAGGAAAGATCTTTGTCCATCAGCGCAAGTACGATTGAACAAAAGAATGCGTTGCAAGAGATTGCTTCTAAAGTATATCAGATCAATGAGTCGATCGAGGAATCGAACGGATCCACAAAATCATTAAAAGCCCGCACTTCGGAAATGAATTCGAAGACGAACCGACTTAGGGAATTAGTGGATTCCTTCAGGATCCACTGATCAGCATTCCTGATACGGACATTCCGCACCTGCAGGTTCTAATTCCACAGTTGCATGAGGGATATGGAATTCTTTAGTGATATTACGGATCTTCTCCTTTAATTTCTGAGCTTGCGCGATGGAAGTTTCCTGAACGCCGACATGAAGTGTAAGAACATGATAGTCTCCATCCATAGACCAAAGATGAAGATCATGAACTGAGCGAACCCCCTTTAATTTCAAGATCCGATTTTCTAATTCTTTGGTATCGATCCCTTCCGGAGAAGATTGCAGATGTAAAAGAAGTATCTTTCTAAGATTGCGGAATGATTGGATGCCGACCCAAAGAGAGATTGCTATGGATAAGACAGGATCCACCCAAGACCATTTGAATAACAATAAAGCGATACTTCCGAAGAATACCGCGACCCATCCTAACACATCTTCTAAAAGATGAAGGAATGCAGTCTTTGCATTTAGACCGGAGCTGTTTTTTAATTTGAATAACGCAGCTCCGTTTACGATCACACCTAATACGGAAAGTCCTAACATTCCCCAGCCGTTTGGTGAACCTGGTTCTTTCAATTTGGAAATAGCAAAGAATAAGATCCCGAAAGATCCTAAGAATAGAACAAAAGAATTTACTAATGCGGCGGAAAGACTAAGTCTTCGGAACCCGAATGTGAACGTTTGGGTCCTTGGTTTTGCTGCGATCTTTTGAAAGATCCAAGCAAGAGCTAAAAATCCGCTATCTCCCAGATCATGGAGTGAATCCGAAAGAATGGCCAAACTATCGAAAAAATAACCGCCTACAAATTCGATCCCGGCAAATCCGAAGTTCAAAAGGAACGCGAATAAGAATGCACGGGAGTTTTCAGGCATAGAAGTCGAATGCGGATCGCCCGAATGAGAGTGAGAATGTTCATGATGATCATCGTGAGAATGATGATGATGTTCGTGCATGGATCTAAGATAAAGAACGGTTCGAAATCTTCCAGTCACTTTTTTAGAAATTGGTTGCAGGATAATAGGTTCTCTTTATCGATAAGGGTAGGTATGAGTGAAACTTCGAAAGAACAAGAGTTGGAGATCATCGCAAGAGAAGTGGCTCCTTGTGTTCGATGCAAATTGAGTAAGACTCGGACTCAAACCGTGTTCGGAGAAGGTAATCCGAATGCGGAAGTTATGTTCATAGGAGAAGGTCCAGGGAAACAAGAGGACCTGACAGGCAGGCCCTTCGTAGGAAAAGCGGGAGAATTATTAACTAGGATTATTGAAAGAGGGATGGGAGTTTCTAGAGACAGCGTCTACATCGCGAACATCACAAAATGTAGACCTACAGTAGATCTAAAATTTGAAAAGGACAGACCCCCCGAAGAAGATGAGGTGATCGCATGTTCTCCTTTTTTACTAAGGCAAATTTCGATCATACAACCTAAAGTGATCATTACCTTAGGAAATCCCTCTACTAGATTTATTTTGAGAACAAAAGAAGGGATCACGAAACTTAGGGGAAATTGGGGAGACTTTCACGGGATCCCTGTCATGCCAACTTACCATCCAAGTTACGTAATCCGCAATGGTGGAGAGAATAGTCCCTTAAAAAGAGACGTTTGGGAAGATATAAAAAAAGTCTTGGAACGACTGGGTTGGAAACGTTCCGGGTAGTATAAAATAGATCCTATTCCAATGTAAAAGGAAATCGGTTGGAAATTTGTTTCTTGCAGACGGGAAACGGAGATCTAATCTGACCCTCTGTTTGTAAACTTTTGCGTAATCCTTGATTTACGAATAGGGAATCTTTCAGGAGAATGAAATGGAAAATTCAACGACCCGGGCCAAGTTTGATGGGACCGGATGGGAATTGCTTAAATTATATCTTTTTAATGCTTTAGCTACCATCAGTACTTTAGGGATTTATTCATTTTGGGCAAGGGTAAGGGTCGAAAAATACTTAAGACAACATACCGTTTTTTTGGGACAAAGGTTTGATTTTCACGCCACCGGTCTGGAAAGATTTTTAGGATTCTTAAAAGCGGCTCCGATCGCAATTATCCTATTCTGTGCGATCAAATTTCCGTTACAATGGTGGGTCTTTTCTCCGGAATTTGAACCTCTCTCCAACTTGATCCCGATCTTCCTTCTTTTATATATATTAGGACCTTTTATTTTCGTAGGAAGATTGAGATTTCATTTAAGTAGGACGTCTTACAATAATATCCGATTTCATTTCGCGGGAAGAGTACTGGAACTTGTTAAAATTTTCCTAATCGGCCTTCCGCTTACGATTATCACATTCGGATTTTATTCTCCCTGGTTCACGATACGTCTGAAAAGGTTCCAGATAGAAAATACGTATTACGGGAACGCAGGGTTCAAATTTGACGGTAAGGGGGGATCTTTATTTTGGATCCATATAAAAGGTTTCCTTCTTCTTTTGCCGACATTAGGATTTTACACTTTTTGGTGGCAGGCAAACGTTTATAACTATTTTTGGAATCACACCACGGTAAACGGGATCAGATTCAAGTCCAATTTAAAGGGAGAAGATATACTGGTTTATACCATCCTTTCCTATTTGGCGATCTTGTTCTCTTTAGGTTTGGCATTTCCTTGGATTGCAGTGATTTGGTACAAACTATTTTATGACGCGATCTCTCTGGAAGTGGAACCGGATCTTAGCCAGATCCAGCCTGAATATGACAAGGGAGCTTCCGCATTGGCAGAAGGATTTGAAAGTTCTCTGGAAGCATTAGCGGATATCTTCGACTAATACTAATCCGAGAAAATACACATGAAAGATAAACTATACGACGGAAAAACGGCTGTCCCTTTTCAGGGGAATCTGGTCTCGGAGGAAGACAAGATAATCTTTCTCTCGGATCAGAAAACCGTTAGTTTCCAATATTCCGATATTCTAAACTTAGATCCCGTCGGTCGGGAATTTAGATTAGAGATCCGAAATCCGGAAAATCCAACTCATAGTTTTATAATCGTATTTTATTCGAAAGAAAGTTATGCCTCGATTCTTTTGGGAAGAAAGTCCCTGAGAAAGTTACCTTTTTTAGATCTTTGGCAGAATGCCAATTTTGGTGTTAAGATCGGAGCCTTAATACTTACCGCAATATTGGCTTTTTCAGTTTATAATACGGGGCTTTCTTACGCATATTTTTTTGTCCCGACCAGTTACGATAAAAAACAATCACAAGTAATGTCAGGATGGGTCCGGGATTATTTTTCAGAATGTTCTTCTCCAAGTTTAAAATCTACCATGACGAAGATCGGCAAAAAGCTGAAGGATGAGGACGATCCCTTTGATTACGATATTATAGTGATCGATGACGATGTGTTTAACGCATTTGCTATGCCGGGTGGGACCATAGTGGTTTTTACGGAACTTTTAAAAAAGACGGAAACTCCGGAAGAACTCGCAGGAGTATTGGCCCATGAAATGGCCCATATTCACAAAAGGCACGGAGTCCGAAGGCAGATCCGCTCTGCGGGGAATGTAGTATTATTGTCCTTAGGTATCGGTTCCGGATTTGAGGGAGTGGACATGTTGGAAAATATGGACTCTCTTTACGAAGTCTTAAGCGTAACTATATACGACCAAAAATTCTCCAGAGAATACGAATCCGAAGCGGATGAGATCGCATTGGAAAAATTAAAAAAATCGAATCTAACCGGAGAAGGTTTTTTGAATTTTTTTAAAAGGATCCAGGAAGAATACGAAGTCCCAGTAGAAGGGGAAGAAGAAAAAGACACTGTCAATGTCCCGGATTTTTTAAGTTCTCATCCTGCTACTCAAGAGAGAATAGAATATGTGAAAAATATAATCTCTCATCCCGACTATCCAAAAGGAAAATTAGGGATTTCGAATAAAGAATGGAATCGTATCCGCGGGCTTTGTTCTCCTATTAAACCGAAAAAGGAATTTAAGAATCCACTGGAGTTGTAATCTTTCTACAACCCCTTCTAACATTTTGTTGAAACTCCTACAAGACCAGGAATTTACAGTTTACACGAAGTTGGAATTCCAACATAACTTTCGACGTGCGGTTCGGAGCTTTACTGGAATTCCTGCATCGCCGTCCGAATTACTCTCCTTTCTTCTTAGCCAACCAATCCGCTATTTTTTGATAAATATCGGAAGGAGCTGATTCATGTGCAAATAAGGAAAGATGGTCATAGTCTATCTTTCCTCCATTGTCCCTTCCTACTTCGAAAAACTGAGAAAATCCTCTTTTTCTACGATATACCGGATGGATAGATTCTGAAGTTGCAATATTGTCCAACTTACCTGCGACAAAAAGAGTAGGAAAATCCATTAATTCGAAATCGGTCCAAACCTTCGGATTTTCTTCCAATGGAGGGAGATAGTTCCACAATGTTTGGTAAAGATATAAAGTAGTCGGATTATCCTCGTCCAAAGAAATAAATCTAGAGCAGAAACTATCTTTGTTCTTGCAGGAATTGGAAAGGTCAGTGCCGAATCGTTTCTCTTTTTTCATATCATCCAAAAAACTATCGTTGTATTTATAATCCATTCCGGTCCCTAAAAAGAAAACCTTTGAGATTGCAGGATCTTTTTTGAATCGTATATAATGAAGAATTGCCTGACCTCCAACGGATACCCCGCCTAAAATGTAATCTTTTCGATTGCTTAAACCTTGGACTTGAGAGACGGCTTGTGGGAGTAGTTTTTCTCCGACTTCTTTCAGATCTAAACCGGGATACACTTCGAAATGTAAAAGGAATACCGAGAATCCATTTCCGCTTAGTACCCCGATCAATCCGTTATAATCACCCAGGTATAAGGACTTTTTATTCACTAGGATAGGATCCAATAGTAGGATAGGCGGATAGTCCGAGCTATGTTTTAAAAAGTTTGTGAGATATACGTTAGACGCAATATTTGCCGTCTGATTTTTAAAAGTTTCTTCCGTGATCACTGCGTATCGAGTGCATGAGAGAAGCAGAAAAATGGAAAAAAAGAAAAATATGATTTTGTTTTTGAATTTCATTTTATGATCCGGAGTTAATTTCTTTTGTTCAGCCACTGGATGATCGTCGGGAATACTTCGTCATCCGCCTTTTTTCCTACCACTAGGTCCGTATGACCATAGTCCTCTGAGAAACCTTTCCCTTTAGAAAGTACGAATAATGTTTTATCGGTAGAACCTAATTGGTCGTAAACGTATCGGAGAGAATATGCGAATCCTAGTTTATCCCTTCTGCCCGCTACGAGTAATACGGGGATCTTGATATTTCCAAAACCTTGGGTGTAGATCAACTTACCGTCTTCGGAACGGAATTGTCCTGTTTCTACGATCTTATCCATCTGTCTTGCTTCTCTTTTAGATACTGTTGCGATAGAGTCAGTAAAGATCCCAGATACAATTTTCGGTTCTATATTCGGTTGGTGCCAAAAAACTTCTTCGAAACTTTTTTTAGGAAAGATCGGGAGTCCCGTTCCTCCCCGGATGCCAGACCAGGTTTCCGTCGGGACTGCCGGCCAAAGGTTCATAAGCCAAGTAAAACTAGACCATAATTTTAACGCGTCGGATGGGGGATCCATGATTGCGGGAGAACCTATCGCTACGAAGTTAGCGACTCTATTTTCTCCTAAACTTCCGAGTCTTGCGTATTGGAGCATTCCTCCCATACTATGACCGATCCAGTTCACCTTCTCCTTGCCGGTTGTTTTAAGAACATATTGGATCGCTGCATCCGCATCTTGTTTTATATAATCATCTATGGAATAATCGAAAGTTTTATCTCCCCAAAATAAAGATGGAGATCCGGCTTCTTGTTTTCCTCTTAGGTCCAAAAGCCAAACGTCGTAACCTTCTTTTTGAAGATGTGCGACAATCGACGACTTTTCATTGATCTTAAGATAGATACGATTCGCTATGAATCCATGACAAAGAATCACAGGATATTTTTTTTGTGAAGTTCCTTGTAGAGGAGGAAAATGTTCCAGAGTCAGATCCCAACCGTCGGAGGTCTTAGGATGAAGGATCTCACCTTTTAACGCGATATTCGCGGAACAAGAAACGATTAGCGGTACGCATACGAAGAATGCGGAGAGAAAACGAAGCATACCCGCGATCCTCCTCCTTGCCGAAATGGAATCAAGGAAAATTCCAAATCAAAATCGAAGTAAAGAACGATGTTCGTATTATCGGATGTGTAGAAGATCTAGAAAGGAATTCACAGACTTCTTCACTGCCGGAAAAAATCGTATCTTGTGCAGTAACGGATTCCACCAACCGGTGGTAATACAAAAATACGTATCGTATGGAGCGGTATGATGTATTTTATGGTGTTCAGGAGAAAGTATCCAATGTTTTTTTTGCATGTATCTAATGAACGTATTGGGCTCATCTTGGTGGGCCCATTTATGGATCTGGTTCGTGAAAAAGATCCCGACTAGAACTAAGGTCCAAAATGTTCTCATCCAAGGAAAATCCCCGCTTTTTAAAGGAGCAAAAAAACAATACAGAAGGATCGGAAGAGAAACTAGACAATTATTTCCGTTCGTTTCTACGAAATCATGTCTTGTGATCCCTTTCGGGTCTACATGATGGTCCCTAAAAGGAAAAATGAAAGCTGGACCGATATAAGGAGTGAATTCGTTCCCGAAACTATCTCCTAAAAAATGAACGAGGCCTGAAAGAAAATCAGCAGCAATATAAGCTAAGAATAAGAGAGCTAAAAGTTTGGAAAAGAAGATCCGCGGAGAATCCTGCAAAATCGGCAAGGACATCTTTGCAAACTGATACAGGCACATTCCTAAAAAAACTAAAAATAAAAGTATGCTTAGAACTTCCACGAGTCTGTGGATCTTAAAAGGAGAAGGAAATAGATTTTTCAGGAAATTCATGATTCTCATTTATACCATGTCACCCGGTTTGCAAAAATTTTTTTACAAGATCTGTTTATACGGATAAAAAAAGATCCCTTCAAAACCGATACATAAGAGACAGATCGACTAAAAATTTAGATCTTTCGGATTAATGGAATGTTCTGATCTTACTTGAATTTTATAAGGATCATTAAATCCCGCTTTTCAATCTTGTGCAAGAAATTCTAAATTGGCAAGTCAACGGCATTAAGAATGATTCTGCGACGTCTTAAAAGATTAATTTATCCTCCACTGTCAGCAGACGCCGAAAAAGAGGTTTCGATAAAACTTCTTTATGGTCTGATGTATGTCACCTTTACCGTTGCGGTCCTCTATCGTATCATTCATCCGCTCATTTCTGAAAAACCTAAGAATGTTTATTATTCCTTTTATATCATTCCTACTGCGGTGATCCTGTGCCACCTTCTTGCCAAATCGGGGAAGGTAAAACTAGGCGCCCATCTCATGATCTTTTTAGAATGGCTTGCCCTTTGTATCGTGTCATTGAGAGAAGGCGGAGTTTATGCCATATCTTTCTCTCAGTTTATGATCATAATTGTTCTCGCTTCTTTGATCCTGGGGAAAGCTGGGGCTTTATTTTATACATTATTGTCCTTCTTTACCGGACTTGTAAGCATCTATTTAAAATCCAAAGGGATGATACCTGCGCCAAATTATCCGGTGGGAGAATGGTCCGTCTTCATTGGAAATTCAGTAGGTTTGTTTATGGCCTGGATCCTGATGAAATTCGGACTATCGGGATTATCTAAAATACGAGAAGAATTATCCAGGGCACAGATCGATGCTAAGTTAGGCGGAATTACGATAAATTTGGAAACTAAGGAAGTGACCTTATCAAAAGAATATCGTATCATGTTGGGGGATAAAACCGCCAAAGGAGCCATAACGATGCTTATGGATCAATTTTTGGAAAAATACGTAGAAACGGAGGATAAGGAAAAAATTATTTTTACACTTTCCGAAGGAGCAAAAAATTTCAATGATCCTTCTTTCTCCGTTGAATTTATTTTTAAGGCCAAGGGTGACGACGGGAGAACCAGATATATTTTAGCAAAGGGGAAATATAAAGATTCCATAATGGGTTATGGGACCGGCCAGGATATTACCGAAAAACATATCGCCGGTGAAGAGATTAAAGCGAGCCAGGAATTATTTTCCAAAGTTTTCAAATTAAGCCCTTATGCTACATCCATTTCCAATTTCGAAGATGGAAAATATGTGGATATCAATGACGGATTTACCGAATTATTCGGTTATACAAGAGACGATGTAATCGGTCGCACTAGCGTGGAGCTTGGTATCTGGTTAAATTCCGCTGAAAGGGAATACTTTAAGGAAAAGATCAAACGGGACGGATTCTTACATAACGAAGAAGTAATATTCCGAGCCAAAGATGGACGTATGATCCAAGTTGAATTTTCCACAAGATTCGCAGTGATCGACGGAGAAGCCCGTATGATCAATATGGTAAAGGATATTTCTTCCAAAAAAGAGGCTGAAGAATTAAGGATTTTGAACAATGAGATCTCCGCTCAGAACGAATTGATTGCAAGACAAAAAACGGAATTAGAGTCCACACTTGAGTATCTTCAAAAAACTCAAAATCAATTGATACTTTCCGAGAAAATGGCTTCCTTAGGTCAATTGGTCGCCGGGATTGCACATGAGATCAATAATCCCATCGGAGTGATCCGAGCGGCGAACGAGTCCGTCAAAAGCCATTTTGATCGTGTATTGGATAGAATGCAGGAAGCTGCTTCAGTTTCGGAAAATCTTGATAACGAAGCCAAATTGGAATTCCAATCTTTATTAAAAAAAGGAAGAGCCTACCAAGAAATTATTCCACCAAAAGAAGTGAGAGCCAAAACAAAAATTTTAGAATCTCGACTTAAGGAACTTGGGATTTCAGAAGCTAGAAATATAGCGGAAGGTTTGATAGAAGCAGGATTAGAGGCCGCACTAGAAGAATTCCCGAAATTATTTATCGGAGAAAAGGTCCATCAAATTATCCAATATGCCTTGGATGAGATCCAAGCAAGCAGAAGTTCCAAATTAGTGGATATGTCCGTAGACAGAACCTCTAAGATCGTGTATGCGCTTAAAAACTTTTCCCATTTTAGCAATGGTGGACCTAAAACTCCTGTGAATATCAGGGAAAGTATAGATACCGTTCTTACTATTTATCAAAATCAATTGAAGGCGGGCATTGAGATCATTAAAGAATATGATGCAGGAACCTCGATTGTTCCGGGATACTCTGATGATCTGTTACATGTTTGGACCAACCTTATCTACAACGCGGCACAAGCGATGAGCTTCAAAGGAATTCTAAAAATTAACGTAAGCACCGGGAAAGGTAAAGATCATATCTGTATTAAGATTTCGGATAATGGACCTGGGATCCCGGAAGCTATACAAGAAAGGATTTTTGAACCGTTCTTCACAACCAAAGCCCCCGGAGAAGGATCCGGATTAGGCTTGGATATCGCAAAACGAATCGTGGAAAATCATGGGGGATCTATAGGATTCGAAACCTCTCCCCAAGGTACTGCCTTCTTAGTGATCCTGCCGATATAATCCTCATCTTTTTTTGGATGTATTCGGATACGTTTCCGGAACAATATCTTCGTAAATTTTCACCAGATCTTTTTTCGAAATAGAAGAGAAAGCTAAAGTGTAGCTTAGAAAAACGGAATGGATCACTTTCGCTTTGAGTTCTGCGATCTTTTCGGAATAGGTTTCAGATAATAATTTTTTTAAATAATCGATTCTCCATTCATCTACTTCTTTCTGGACTTTTGCTGCGATTGGATCTCTAAAAGACCAGGCTCGGATCGCTCTTTCTGGATTGGATTCTAGATTGCGAGTTAAGACGGTAAGTCTCGCCAAAGCATTATCCGAACTATTTTTTTTAGAAGAAATACGGATCACTTCTAACGTGTTTTTATTTTTCCAATAATTTAGAAGTTGGGAACAATAATCTTCTCTTCCGGAAAAATGATGATAGAAGGAGCCCTTGGTCCTGGAAAGCCCTTTACAAAGTTCTTCGATCACCAAAGACTCCGGTCCTAATTCATACAAGATCCTAAGACCTTCTTTGATCCAATCTTCTTTTCCTGATTTCAATTATTAGATCCCTCTAAAGAACGGAACTGAATATAATAATGTTCCGAGTAAAAACAAAACGGACAATACATGTACCATAACTCGATTCACTCTTAAAAATATGAATTGTTCCAGAAATCTTGCCGCCCAAAATAAACCAAAAAAGAAAAGGACAGTTTTGCCTAATGCAGAACCTAAAAGTTCTCCTGAATGGAACCAGGAGATCCAGCCCATCGCGATAAATACTAGGATCAAACATAGATTGAATATCTGGATAATCGCGTAGTTGGCTCGGCTCATTCGTTTGGATTCCTTCTTCCATTCGAATAATTTCCAAAAGAATAAATGGAATACCGCAAATCCAAGATTAAATACGGCGCCTGATCTGATTAAAATTTCGGAGTCCATATCTCCCTCCTTTTTTCTCAACCTAAAGATAAGCTTTTTCCGGAGTTTGTCAATTTCATACCATACAGTATGGTATGTTTTTTGTTAAAAATAAAACCCGAAAATATCCGAGTTTTGTCCCAATAATTCGTACGGTTTCAGGCAGAAGTTTTCTTTTTCAGGAATTTCTCTATCTTAGGGCGGATCACATAATGACAGTATGGCTGTCCCGGATTCAGTCTGAAGTAATTCTGGTGGTAATTCTCCGCCGGAAAAAACTTCTCTAATGCAACAATCTCCGTCACGATAGGGGAAGCAAACTTAGGACCTGCTTCCGCTCTGGAAGCTTCCGCAATTTCTTTCTGAGTTTGGTTTTCGTATAAGATGATACTTCTATACTGAGGACCTTCGTCGTTGCCTTGTTTGTTCCTAGTAGTTGGATCATGCGCTTCCCAAAAGATTTCTAAAATGTTTTTGTAGGAGATCTTATTTGGATCGAATCCGACTCGGATCACCTCCGCATGTCCCGTCAGTCCGGTGCAAACGGATCTATAATTGGGCGCAGGATCATGACCTCCCGCATAGCCGGAGACAATGGATTCTACTCCGTCTACCAATTGGTAGATCGCTTCGACGCACCAAAAACATCCCCCACCTAAAATTGCATATTCCAGATCTTTTTGTTCCGACATTCCATCCTCCTTTCTTATTAGATTTGATTCCGGTCGGAAAGTAGGGTCCCGGAAACATTTTTCCGGATTTACGCGGAAAAAAACGTAAGCGTCGGACCGGAATAGAGACCGGGACGGGTATGAAGTTCAAACTAATATTAAACCCAAAACCCATCAAAAGTAAATCTTGGAAGGCAAAGTCTCCCAGAGAATCTATGCCGGTCTGTACGTTGATCCTGCCGGATAAGTTATTTAAAAATTATCTGAAAAACTGGAGCGGGTCTAGGTCAGGAGCCAGATGCCTAAAGGATTTATTGGAATTGTACGGTCCCGATCTACATTTTCAAGAAAAACTAAATCCGGACTCCACTTTGATGTTGTACCAAAAAAAGGAAGAAGGTAAACAGAAAGACTGGAACCGCCTGAATTTTAGGCCGGATCTAGACGATTGGAACCTTCTAGGCAACTATGCAAGAAAACACGGAGTTTCCAAGTGTTACTTATTTACGTTTTTGTTAAGTAGATATTTTTCGGAAACTCCTTCTCCGGAAGTTTCCGAAAAGAAGAAGGTAGCTTGATCGGAAATTAATCCTTGTTGCGGATCGGATGGATAGGTTGTCCTGAACTTAATTTTGCGATTTCGTCTTCTACGGAAACCAATCTATGGATCGTAGTATTGAGAAGCAGTGAAAAAAATTTAGGATTCGTTTGTCCGATCCGATAGAACATTTCCTGGTCCAAGATCCCTATTTTAGCTTTTTCAGTGATCACTCTTGCGGTTGCAGCCCTTGGTACATTGTTGATCAATGCAATCTCTCCGAAAAAAGCTCCAGGTTCCAAATTTCGGATCACTCTTTCTTCTCCGTCATAAGACTTTCTGATCTCTAAAGCTCCTGTGAATACGAAATACATCATACCGTTAGAAGGATCTTTTTCTTTAAAAACTTCTTCTCCGGCTAGATAGGTTTTAACGGAAACGTTATTAATGAATTCTAAAATATTAATTCCCATCTGATCATTCCTTATTTCCTGTCGCTTCTGCGGGAGTTTCGTGGAAGGTACCGGAATCGATAACTTCGGCATTTTCCGGAATTACCGCTTGGTTCTCCGTAATGGGCCCAGCTGCGGTTTTGGATTCTTCTTCCTTTTTATGGATTTCCGCGTATAGGGATTCTAGTTTCATCTCTGCTCGATTCAATTTTTCAAAAGTGTTTTTAAGAAGTAAAAGTAGGAATTGAGGACTTGTTTTTTCCAGTTTTTCAAAAACACCCTTGTTCAGGACCCCAACTTTTGCGGAAGGAGAAAGAACTTGGACGGACATAGCTCTGGCTCTTCCGGATATCAAAGCGATCTCTCCGAAAAATTCTCCCGGAAAAACTTCTTTAATGGATTTATCTCCTTCCTCCGGGCGATTCTTGCTGACCATTAAATGTCCTTGGAAAAGGAAATACATATTTCCGTCGGATTCTTCACCTTCCTTAAAAATGAAGGAATCTTTGGGATAAACTCGAGTAAAAACGCTATGAACGAAATCCAGAATGGTCGGCATTTCATGTAAGACGGGAAAAAAAACGGATATCCGAAACCGGATCCGATTTTTTTCAAAAATCGAATTTGATAAACCGTTCTAAAACACCGTTAGACCGGGTTTTAGTCGAATCCGTCCAAACTGGCTATTGTGAGAAAAGAGAGCATGAAACTTATATAAACTATAATTTGGAATACTGCGGTTAAGATGAGATAAACGGATCTGAATTTTAGGGCAATCGTTTTGGTTAGAAAATTTTCCCAAGTCGCTACAAAGACGATAGGAAAGATCATGAGAAGTTCCGAGCTACTGATCTCAGCCTTAAATAAACTACCAAGTTTAGATCCGATTAGAAATAAAATAAGGCTCACAACGCTAAAAAACAAACCTTTTGCAGTTCCTAAACTTTCTCGGGTCTCCGAAAATTTTTCCAAAAATAGGTTCCGAAAAGAAGCTAATCCCGCATTATATAAAATTAATATAGTAACTACCAACCAGATCAATCCCCCAATTTCAGTGTTAGTTGCGGACGTTTGACTTCTATTAATAGGGGAAGAATAAGTCGCGACAAAAATAAATATCGATATGGCGGAGATTATGGATAGAATGAAAAGAATTAGAACAGGATTTAAAATTTTGGATTTCAAGTGCGCCTTCCGATTTCGGGAAGGATCTAACGCTTTGTTCTTTTAGGCAAGGAAAAGATAATATTATAAAAAAAGACCGCCTGTTTTCAGTAAGGCGGCGATTACAAATAATGCTGCTAAGAAATTGTTATACGGAGAGTATAATTTTCCGAAACTTAGACTATTATTTTAATTTCCCTTTCTTAAGATTAGAAAGGAGAGTCCTTTTCTATCCAAAAGAGCCGAGTGAAAAGATTTATAGGTCCCGTAATCTAGGATTGCCAAATTTTTGGTTTGGTCCGCGGCTGCGTTCAAAGAAAATGGGATCCAAGGTTTAAATTGATTGGATTGGTTCAACCCGAACTCCGACTGATTGACGCCAGAAAGGACAGGGATCGGTTTTTCTATAAAAGCAGAAAGACCGGTGGAGAATGGAAAAAGTGGAGCCGAATCCAGACCTGGAGAATAGATAATCGGCTCGATCGGAGCGACTAATCCGTTATCCGCAAGTACTGCGATATCCAGATCGGACAATTGTCTGAGCACATCTCCTACTTTTCCTCCTAGCAGATCTTCGGAGAATAACGAACGCGCTGCACCTAATAGAAGTAAATCGATCTGTTTACTTTTTGCGATCTCGACAATACCCGGCACTACCCAGTCGGAAGGAAATCCAACGGTTTCAAAATCGAATTCGGAACCGGCAGCTTCTTCTCTTACTGCTTGGAAAATTTCGTCTTCTTCTAATATTGGAAACCCTTCCGATCTAGATTCCACTGAAACGACGTGTAACGCTACTATGGAAAGGTTTTCGCGGGACTTTGAGAATAGTGCCCTTGTTAGCCCGAAAAGTTTTGCTCCCATCTTGGGATTGGCAAAAGAAATTAGGACTTTCATTTTCGCCTCCTAGGTTATAATTTTCCCGGAACTATTTCGTTGGATGAAAAAATCCCGAGGTCAGAATGAGCCGGGAAGATTGGGAGGGAACTCCTGGTCTTCTCTCCATGCTTACGAAGTTAGCTGACGGGCTAGGAAAGAGAGATTTCCCCCGTGAGAACGGTTAGCCCCAAAAATTGGTTCCTCCGCTCCGATTTCTGTCGGATTAAGCAGACTCTAAACGAAGTGTAGCTTGGAAAACGAATTTGTCAAGTAGTAGAATAGAAGCTAAATGTTGACAAAATACCTTGGTACATACAGATTAAGACCAGCCATGACTCCAACCCACCTCTAAAATTTTCCGAAACAAATCTAAGTCACAAAATGCGCATTCTAATCATCGAACTGCGCCGGTATATGTATTGTCTTTAAGAAAAGGAAAACTTATGAACAGAGGTGTATCCACGGTCTCGAGTTATAGAGACAGATCCGACCTGAGAGAAAAATATTTCGAATTTACTCCCCAGGCTTTGTATGGGGCTGACTTTCGTCCTTGGTTCGAAAAAGGAGGTTGGTCTGAAAAGTACCATCCCAATTCATTGATCGATCCGGAGGGAAAAATCCTATCTAACGTTTCCGTAATGGAAATGGACGTTCTTCTTTTAGGAGATAGAAGGAGCGCAATTCAACTCGGGGCAGTAGGAACTCTCCCCGATTATAGAAAACAGGGTCTGTCCGCAAAACTGATACGAACCGTTTTGGAAAAGTATTCGAACAGCTTGGTATTTCTTTTTGCAAACGATTCCGTTACCGATTTTTATCCTAAGTTCGGATTTCGAAAAGTGGAAGAAATTTGGTTCAGAGCGGCATATCCTGAAAGTATTTTAGGGAAAGGAAAGAAAAAGCATTACAGAATTCTAAATCCAAATTTTGCACAAGATGTGGAGATCTTGAAAAGGATCTCATCTTTTTCGTTGCCTACAACGGAAATTTTCGGGGCTATGGGATACGGTTCGATCCTACTTTTTTATTTTTTAGCGGGAGAATCTTTTCAGTTCCTATACGACGATTCGGAAAATTCGATCTTAGTTATTGGGAGGGAAGACAAAACATTATGGATTTATGATGTTTTGTGCGATAGAAGGCCCGATCTTGAAAAACTACTTGCTTCTTTAGGAATACCTGAGGCCGCCGAGATTCGATTCGGTTTTTCTCCGGAAAAATTCGATATTCGTTGCGAAAAATTCGAGGCGCCTTTTGAGTCACCTCTGTTTGTGAAGGGAGAATTTCCGGTTCCAGAAAAGTGCTTTAAATTTCCGATTTTAGCTCAAACCTGAAATCGATATAAAAGGCCGTTTTCGTTCGGATAAGACGAGAACGGCCAAATAGATTTATTTAATATAGGAACAGCAATAATCGCTCAGCTTATTAACGTTTAGTTTAAATTTGGAATTTGCAGGAACCTCGAAAGATTGTCCACCTTTGATCTGCTTCCAATCCGTATTTCCCGGCAGTTGGACCAAAAGATCTCCTTCTAAAATTTCCATAATTTCTTTTTCGTCTGTTCCGAACTCGTACTCTCCGGGCATCAAGATACCTAGCGTCTTTTTTTCTCCATTGGAGAATAATACGGTTCTGCTGGTAACTTTGCCGTCAAAGTATACGTTTGCTTTTTTGATTACTGTTACGTTCTCGAATTGTTGCATTTTATAGAATCAAGCTCCGAAACTAAAATTTAGAACGGAGCCTAGAGCGATACCAAATAATCGCTTGGTTCTTCCTACTCATGCCACCTCAAAGGAAACTAAGGTTTCATCCACTTGGCCTTTTAATTTTATCCCTTATGGGATGTATTTTTTCCAATTTTTTCTGTCAGACTAGCTCTGGGACTGCTTAAAATCCAAAATTCTTGACTTTTTTTTGAGCCGTATGGAAACTTGAGAGGTGATTTGGCACTCTAACTTGCAGAGTGCCAATAAGAGTAGATATGGAACTATCCCAAAGACATAGGATGATCCTTAAGGCAACGGTGGACGAGTTTATCCAGGAGAACCGTCCAGTTGGCTCTAAAACATTATTCGACAAACATGATATAGGTTTGTCCCCGGCTTCTATTCGGACCGTTTTAAAGGAACTGGAAGAGATGGGTTATCTCGCTTCTCGGCATACTTCGGGGGGAAGGATCCCGACAGAGATCGGTTATAGATTCTATGTGGATTCGCTGGTAGTTCTTTATGAGTTAACCATCAAGGAAAAACAAAGGATCCAGGAAGAATATCTGAAGATGCAGTTCAAACTGGATCAAATCCTGAAGGCGACTGCAAGTGTTCTCGCTAGTCTTTCCAATTCTGCGGGAGTGGTTTTAGGACCGGCTAAAAGTTTGGACACTCTGAAACACGTGGAATTGATCCATGTGCATGGGGACGAGGTCCTGATGATCATGGTAATGCGTTCCGGAGCTGTCCTGAACCGAAACGTATTTTTGGATCGAAATTACAGCCAAGAAGAGTTGTATCAGATCTCAAAGTATCTGAACGATAACGCGAAAGGTTACGATATGTTCGAGATCCAGGAGAAGGTTATCCCTTCCCTTTTGCTGAGAAAGGATGGACCATTAGATTTTTATAAAGTGTCCGGAGTGATCTCCGCAGCTATGACACCCGATAATTCGGAAGTGTCTTTGTATATCGACGGTCTCAAGAATTTATACGGAAGATTTAAGGATGAAGAGGAAAAACTCAACCAGGTTCTCTCATTGCTGGATGATAAAAGATTCCTCACCGGAATGTTCGGAGAATATTCCGAACACGACGGAGTGTATACCGTTATAGGAAAGGACGGAGACGGAAGAATGGGCGGGGTGAGCATCATTACGTCCGGATATAGAATGGGAGAGAAAAGGATAGGCGCTATGGGAATTATCGGTCCTCAAAGGATGGATTATCATAGAGCGCTTCCTCTTGTGGATTTTACCTCGAAATTAGTTTCGGAGATGATCACACGGATTAGTAAATAAAGGGAGAACGACGTGGAAACCAGAGAGGGTAATAACTTTCAAAATAGGACCGACGCCGCTCCGGATAACGCGAGACCGGAGCCCGAAAATACGCGTACCGAAAATATTATACAAGGAAACGACAAAGAGATGAGTCAGGAAGAAGCGGTCGCAACGCCTGCCGGAGAAAATCCGGAGGATTCCAAAAAACCGGAAACGGCAGAGGAAACTTTACGTAAGGAATTAGAGGCTGCGAAAAAGGAGATCGAATCCCTAAAAGATTCCTGGACCAGGGAAAGAGCCGAGTTTCAGAATTATAAGAGAAGATCTGCACAAGAATTCTCTAATATAAAGAGGGAAGCAGTCAAATCTTTGGTAACGGAGTTTTTGAATCCTATCGATAATTTGGATCGTGTAGGTTCCGGTGTAAACGTCACGGAAGAGGTGAAACCTTTCGTGGACGGGGTCGCCATGATCCTGAAGGAATTCTATTCCGTTTTGGAAAAGTCGAATGTGTTTAGGCAGTATCCTCAGGGAGAACCTTTCGATCCGACTTTGATGGAAGCATTGTCTTCGGAAGAAGGGGATCAGTATAAGGAAGAAACCGTGATAGAAGTCTATCAGGCGGGATTTTATATTAAGGAAAATGAAGATAAGTTTTCCTTAAGACCCGCTAGGGTGAGGATCGGAAAACCAAAGGTATAATACTTTGGTTGTTAGGCGAAATATCGCCTTGAATAGAGCGAAATATATCTTGAATAACCGCTGGCGGGAAATCCCGAAAAAGCGGAAGGAGAAACCAAAATGTCAAAAGAGAAGATTATCGGGATCGACTTAGGGACCACCAACTCTTGCGTTTCCGTAATGGAAGGTGGGGATCCGGTAGTAATCCAAAACTCCGAAGGAGCGAGAACCACTCCGTCGATTGTGGCTTTTACCGCTAAGGGAGAAACTTTGGTTGGGCAGTTTGCCAAAAACCAAGCAATTACTAACGCAGTAAATACCGTACGTTCAGCAAAAAGATTTATCGGGCGCCGATTTAACGAAGCGGAACAAGAAATGAAACACGTTTCTTATAAAGTGATCCGCAGCGGTAACGACGGCCTGAAATTCGAAACTGCTTCCGGAGAGTTTACTCCTCAGGAGATTTCCGCAAGAGTTCTGCAAAAGATGAAACAAACTGCGGAAGATTACCTGGGCCACAAAGTAACCAAGGCTGTGATCACAGTTCCTGCCTATTTTAATGACGAACAACGTCAGGCTACGAAAGACGCAGGTAGGATCGCAGGTTTGGACGTGGAAAGGATCATTAACGAACCGACCGCTGCCGCGCTTGCTTACGGATTCGATAAAAAGAAGACTAACGCAAAGATCGCTGTCTACGACTTAGGAGGAGGGACCTTCGATATTTCTATCCTAGAATTGGGAGACGGAGTGTTCGAAGTTAAGTCCACCAACGGTGACACTCACTTAGGTGGGGACGACTTCGATATGGTCATCATGGAATGGATGATCGAAGAATTCAAAAAACAATACGGGATAGATATCTCCCAAGATAAAAATACCGTTCAACGTTTGAAGGAAGCAGCGGAAAAGGCGAAGATAGAACTTTCGGGTACTATGTCCACCCAAGTGAATCTTCCGTTCATCACTGCAGACGCAAGCGGACCAAAACACTTGGATATGAATCTTACCAGAGCTAAGTTCGATCAGTTGACCCGCAACTTGGTGGAAAGAACTCGTATTCCATGTGAGAACGCGCTGCGCGATGCTGGCTTAAAGGCCGCCGACATCGACGAAGTGATATTAGTGGGAGGATCCACTCGTATCCCGGCGGTCCAGGAACTTGTAAAAGGAATTTTCGGAAAAGAACCGAATCGTTCCGTAAACCCTGACGAAGTGGTAGCAATCGGTGCCGCTATCCAAGGAGGAGTTTTAGCGGGAGAAGTTTCCGATGTTCTTCTTTTGGATGTTACTCCCCTTTCACTCGGTATCGAAACTTTGGGTGGTGTAATGACTAAGCTGATCGAGAGAAACACTACGATCCCGACTAAAAAATCCCAGGTGTTCTCAACTGCTGCGGACAACCAAAATGCAGTGTCTATCCATGTTCTCCAAGGAGAAAGGGATATGGCGGCAGGTAACCGTACACTCGGAAGATTCGATCTGATCGGGATTGCGCCGGCACCAAGAGGAGTTCCTCAAATCGAAGTTACATTCGATATTGATGCGAACGGTATCGTCCATGTTTCCGCAAAAGATCTGGGAACAGGTAAAGAGCAGAAGATACGTATCGAATCTTCTTCCGGATTAAGCGAAGATGAGATCTCTAAAATGGTAAAAGATGCGGAGGCACATGCCGCTGCGGACAAGGCCGCTAGAGAACTTGTGGAAGCTAAGAACGAGTTGGATACGATCACTTATTCTTTGGAAAAAGCGGTGACCGATGCCGGGGATAAACTTTCCGACAGCGAAAAACAGTTGGCGAATGACGAGATCAAACGTGCAAGAGAAGCGATCGAATCTGGAGATATCGGTCGTATCAATGCTGCGAAAGAGTCCATCACGAAAAGAGCTTCGGAAATAGGTTCCAAAATTTATTCCCAAGGAGCTCCAGGGCAAGAAGCAGGTCCTGGACCTAACGGTGCCGGAGCAAGCGAAGGTGCCGACAATTCCCAAGCAAAGGGAGAAAAGGTCGTGGACGCGGACTATACCGTAGTGGACGATGAGAAAAAGTAACTAAGACATGAGTGACAAAAGTTACTACGATATCCTCGGTGTTTCCAAATCCGCGACTGACGAAGAGATCAAGTCCGCGTATCGGAAGTTAGCTATCAAATATCACCCTGACAAAAATCAGGGTGATAAAGCTGCTGAAGAGAAATTTAAGGAAGCTACCGAGGCTTACGAAGTTTTAAGGGACGCTAATAAACGTCGCATGTACGACCAATACGGCAAAGCCGGAGTGGGTGCAGGCGCCCAAGGCGGATACGGAGGAGGAGCGTATACCGACTTCTCCGATATTTTCGGTGATTTCGGAGATATTTTCGGCGACTTCTTCGGAGGAGGAAGAGCCGGGGGCGGTGGATCCCGCAGGTCCGGTCCTCAACGCGGTTCTGATCTTCGTTACAATCTAGAAGTTTCTCTCGAAGACGCAAGCTTAGGTAGGGAATATAAGATCGAGATCCCAAGACTTGAAACCTGCGTAGATTGTGGAGGTTCCGGTGCGAACAAAGGAAGTACACCTTCTACTTGTCCGGACTGCGGAGGCTCAGGGCAGATCCGTAGATCTCAGGGATTCTTCTCCGTAGCAACTACCTGCGGTACTTGTCGGGGAAAAGGTACTATCATCTCCAATCCATGCAAGACCTGTCATGGACAAGGTCTGGTAGAAAAAAGACGTACCATCAATATTAAGATCCCACCCGGTATCGAATCCGGTAGCAGACTAAAAGTTTCCGGAGAAGGGGAAGCAGGACCTAACGGTGGTCCTCATGGCGATCTATATGTGGTAACACATATTAAAAAACATGAATTATTCGAACGCCAAGCGAACGACTTGATCTTAAACAAAAAGATCAGCCTAACACAAGCGATCTTAGGCGGGGACATAGAAGTCCCAACCATAGACGGCAAAAAGGTGAAGATGAAAATTCCGGAAGGAACCGAGTCAGGCCAAGTGTTTCGCTTGAAAGGTCATGGTATTCCGTATTTAGGCGGATATGGAAAAGGGGACCAGCATGTGATCGTTCGCATTGAGATCCCTAAAAAACTGACTAGAAGACAAAGAGAATTGATCGAAGAATTTGCTCGAGAGTCCGGAGAATCCGTTTCCGGTTCTAAGGGTAAAATTTTTACGAATAAGTAATATCCATAAAAAGGAAGTTTCATGACTAATAGAGTCAAGATCGGAGTAATCGGAACTGGCCATATGGGCCAATACCACGTAAACGTGGCAAAAACATTAAGCGATGCGGAGCTGATAGGCATTTACGACTCCGATTCCGAAAGAGCGTCTCAGATGGCGGAAAAACACAAAACCTCCGCCTTCTCCACCGTAGACGATCTGATCAAACATACTGATTCAGTTATCATTGCGGTACCAACTTTCCTACATCATGAAATCGCTAAAAAGGCGCTTGTTGCTGGTAAACATGTTTTGGTAGAGAAGCCGATCGCGGAAACTTTAGAACAAGCAAAAGAACTCGTGGAACTTGCTTCTAAAAACAATCTGGTCTTACAGGTAGGTCACGTTGAACGTTTTAACGGAGCCGTTTTGGAACTCGGAAAGATCGTAACCGAACCTCTCTTAATCGAATCCAGAAGATTAGCCCCTTTTAATCCTAGAATTAAGGATGTGGGTGTAGTTCTGGATATGATGATCCATGATATAGATATCGTTTTGAATCTAGTAAAATCTCCCGTCAAATATCTAAGTGCAGTGGGGACCAAAGTGGTTTCCGGTCACGAAGATATTGCTGCCGTTATTCTTCATTTTGAGAATGGCGCGATAGCAAATATTTCCGCGAGCAGAAATACACAATCAAAAATTCGGACCCTGAATATCACACAAAAAGACGTGTACATAACATTGGATTTTAGCGATCAAGAGATCGAGCTTCATCGACAAGCAACTTCGGACATTCTACTCAGGACCGGAGAGATCAAGTATCGCCAAGAATCCATCGTAGAAAAGATCTTTGTTCACAAGGACAACCCTTTAAAACAGGAACATGAACATTTTGTAAAATGTATCCTGAAAGAAACGGAACCTTTAGTGGATGGAAGATCCGATATCCAAACCTTGGAGATCGCCTACAAAATTTTGAGTGAGATACATAAAAACTGATCGGGTTGTATGGAAAACGGATTTGGCGGAAAAGTATTAATTTCTAATTCATCCATCGTAACGGATTATTTCAATCGTACCGTGATCCTCATGGTCGAACATGATCATGCAGGTGCGTTCGGTCTTGTGTTGAATAAAAAGATGGATGTTGCCCTAAGCGATGTGATCCAAGGAATCCCGGAGGGCATAGACGGTTCTTATCCGATCTATTCCGGCGGCCCTGTGGATCCTACATTTGTCTCTATCCTTCACGATAATCCTAAGTTGAAACAACCGGGGATCGAAGTTATTCCAGGTGTGTTTTTAGCCAGAAGTTTCGAAGCTTTGGTGGAACTATTAGAACATCCTGATAAAACGAAGTTTAACGTATACCAAGGATATTCCGGCTGGGGAGCTTCTCAACTAGAAGGAGAAATGGAGCGTAAATCTTGGGTTGTTCACGATCCGAATGCAGAGTGGATCTTTACGGAAGATCCGGAAGCAACTTGGCAAGAAGCCTTAAAGAGTAAAGGCGGATTGTATAAGTATTTTGTGGAACACACAAAAGATCCGATGCTGAACTAGGATTATGCTCTCTGCTTTGACCGGAACGGAAATTTTAGCAGGTATGATCGCTCCGGCCGTTTTGATTTCGGCAACCGCGAGTTTGATCTTTTCTACCGCAAATCGATTGGGTAGAATATTCGATCGTGTGAATTTACTGAAAAACGAGATAGAAGGAGTCGTGGACGGAAAACTTTCTTTTCCGGAAGAGAGACTTGCCTATCTCAGAAGACAATTAAAAGTTCAAAAGAAAAGAGCGAATTTGATCCAAAGGTCTATGGCAGCTCTTTATACAGCGACTTTGTTTTTTGTATCTTCCAGTCTGAGTTTGGGGATTATAGTTGCTATATCTAGTTCCGCATCTTGGGTAGCCACAGGACTAGCTTTGATAGGCGGGATTTTCTTGTTTATTGCGAGCAGTCTTTTACTGTACGAAAGCCGTTATAATTTGAATTTTATCCAAGGTCAGATAGAATTTGCGGAGTTTCTAGAAGATAAGGTGGAGAAGAAGTCGGACACCTCCATAAGTAAATAAAAGCCAGGTTCCCAATGCGATATCTTACAATCGGGATCTAAGGTTAAGGAGTTTTATTTGAAAAAGATATTATATTCACTTTCTATCATATTCTTTTTAGGTTACGTTGGTTTTACAAAAGGATTGTCCGCTGACGGTTGTTATCTTTGTTCCGTAAATAGTTCAGACGCTTGTAGGGATTATTGTAGATTTTCCGGATCTGATTCTTTCGATACAAGGAAACGTTGCGAGAACAAAGGATGTAAGATCACCGGAACCGCGGCCTGCCCGACCGCTTCGAATTATAAGGTTTGTTCCGCGAAATTCGATCCGAAACCGGAAGATCTTCTTGCCCGCATGACTCGCACAAAATAACATTTCATCATCCAGATTTATTCGGGCGTCCGCTCTTTTTAAATTCTGCCAGCATCGGTTCGGCTAACTTACACTTCCTTCAGATATAGAGTCGGACTTCTTTTCCATTCGTTCCGTAAGGTTCCGAAATACATTCCTACAACCGCCAAGTTCAGAGAAACATAAAAGATCCCTATCTCCAACCAAGGAACACTTGCTTGTATCTCGAAAATCATTTCCGACATGTAGGAAGAAACTCCCCAAACTAAAACGAACGCCAATACGAAAGAAAGATTCGCGAGAAGTAATGATTCCGCTAGAAAGTATTTTCGTAAAAAGGTTTTAGTCCCGCCGATGATCCTGAGAAGGGAAGTTTCTTCCAATCTTTCCTTTCTACTCAGTTCCAAAGAAGAAAGTATCAACAGTAGAGAAGACAAAACGATAAGCCCGGTCATCCAACGGATGGCAAAGGACATCTTTTCTAAAATCCCTAAGAAGGATTGGACCGCCTTTTCCGTGTCTACAATGGTGAGATTCGGAAATTCATTTGATAATTCTTTTTGGAGAGAATATCTAGAGTCCGAAGATTCTAGCAAAAACGAACTTAAATAGAATTTAGGAGCTTTTTCCAAGATCCCTTTTGAAAATAGGATTACGAAGTTCGGCCTCATGTCCGACCAGTTGACTGTCCTGAAATTCCGGATGGTTCCGGTGACTTCTACCCCGCCAATCGAGAAAGAAAGTTTATCTCCTAAGTCCACTTTTAAGTTTTTGGAAAATTCTTTTTCGACGGAGATTTGGTCTTCTTCTCCTTTTCTCCAAAAATCTCCGTCAGTGACCTTTTCAGTCGGATATACATTTTCTCTATAAGATAAGAAATATTCTCTGGTCCTTGCCGTGGATCTCCAATCTCTTCTGAGAGCGGAAAGTTCCATATCTTCCTTTTTAACGAGTTCACCGTTCACTCGTGTGAGTCTTGCTCCGATCACCGGTGAAGTTAAAAGTTTTTCCACATTATACTTTTCCGCCGTTTGTTGGAAACTTTCCAGTTGTTCCGGTCGTATATCCAACACGAACATATTCGGTCTTCTTTCCTTGTCCTTTGCTCCGCTGTATTCCAATAAACTATCGCTTAAAAAAATACTGAGCAATAGAACGAAAACGGAAGAACCAAGTCCGACTGAAACCCAAGAGAGTCCCGTTCTAGGTCTATCTAGTTTTCGTAATGCCATTCTTACACTTGCGGAAAATTCGGATCTTTGTAGTAAAAACCGGATCACAAAACGAATTCCTAAAATTCCGAGATAAACAACCACGGGTAAGAAAAGAAGAGTTGCACATAAGATCAATCCTTTGATCCAGTCTCCCGTTTCCCACCAAGCGAGTATGAAAAATAATCCGAATACAGCAAAAAAAGAAACGGACTGTTTTAATTTTAGTTTGGGTACGGAAGAAAGTTCATTTGCAAAATCCGATTTAAGTGCGTACATCGGACTTAAATTTCGAGTAGCAGAGAGACTTTCCCAAGCGGAAACTAACGGAACTACCCAAGCTAAAACGAATGCCCAGAAAAACGCTTTTAGATCCGGAACGAGCTTAGGTTCGAAAAGAAATTCCTTATCCGCCATATTCGGGATCTGAGTTTGTAAAAAGCTTCCGAATAAAAATCCGAATACGGCTCCTATCGTGGATAGTATTAAAAGTTCCGAAAGTACAAGACCTAAAACCAAATTCGGTCCGGCCCCTAAACATTTATAGATCGCGAATGTGTTCGATTTAGCTCTTACGACAGCCCTGCTTGTAAGAAGGATGGAGATCCCTCCCAGGAAGAATGCGCATAATGCCAATAAAGAAAAGAAATCCAATGTGTTTGTAAGGAATTTTTGAGATCCTGAATTTGCTTCCGTACTTTCGAATAAGATCAGATCATTCTTGGCGAATTCGGAAAATTTACTTTTTTTGAATACGTTTGCGTCTGTTCCGATAGGAAGAAGGATCGGGACCTGGTAACTTATACGCGAACCTCTCTGTTCCAGACCTGTTTCGGCCAAAGATTCTTTTCGAATGATGGAGCTTGGAGCCATGGAGAGGAAGTTTCCTGCCATTCCCGGTTCTTTTAAGATACTTCCTCTTAGGACAAAATTACTTTCTCCTAATTGAACCTTGGAACCTACTTTAAGTTTTAAGTTTTTGATCAGCCCGCTTTCTAAGAGTATTTCTCCTGGTTTTAGTTTGCGAAAAAGGCCTTTTGGTTCCGTTTCTATTTCTCCAAAATACGGATATTCTCCTTGGATTGCCTTGATCAAGGAAAGACTGGAATCCTGGGAATCAGGGTTTCGGATCATGGAAGGGAACTGCACTAATTGCGATAATTTGCTTCCTTTTGGCAATTCCTTCAAAAGAAACGCTGTTTGTTCGGAATTTAATGGAGTAGGGCTCGTAACAACAAGATCCGAACCCATAATGTTTTTAGCCTCTTTTATGATAGAAGCCGTAAATTGGTCCCTATATGAGTGAACTGCAAGAACAGCGCCTGTTCCGATCGTGATTGCCAGAATGATCTGCAAGGAAGAAGTCTTTTTGGAAAAAATCTCCCGGAACATTACCCTTAAAAAGAATCTGATATTCATTTTTTCTTCCTAGATACTTTCTTTTTAACGCCCACTTTGGATTTTGTTCCGTTTAAGATCACTCCATCTCTCATTTCTAAGATCCTATCCGCCATTGACGCTACTTTCGGATCATGAGTAACAACTAATAAAGTGGATTTTCGATCTCTATTGAGTTGTTTAAGAAGAGACATGATATTCTCTCCATTCTTCTTATCTAAGTTCGCGGTAGGTTCGTCGGCAAAAAGAAGTTTAGGTTCGTGTATAAAGGAACGTGCTATCGCTACTCTTTGTTCTTCTCCGCCAGAGAGTTGGCTCGGAAAGTTGTATGCTCTGTGTGCGATGCCTACCTTCTCCAACCAATACATCGCTTTTTCATGTATCACTTTTTCCGGAAGGTTTGTCGTCAAAGCAAGAGGAAGGGAAACGTTTTCCAAAGCGTTTAACGTCTTAATCAGTTGAAAATTTTGGAATACAAAGCCGATTTGTTCTCCTCTGATCTTTGCCAATTCATCTTCAGTCTTTTCAAATAGAGATATTCCATCTAAAAGCACTGTTCCTGAATCAGCTTTGTCTAATCCTGCCGAAACTGCGAGTAATGTAGATTTGCCTGAACCGGAAGGGCCGATAACAGCAACGAACTCACCGGACTTTACCTGGAATGAAACATCTTTTAGTACGTTAAATGTTTGGTCTGCAACAGTGTAAGACTTATTTAAGCCTGATATAGATAACAAATGATCACCTTCTTTTTGATTTGACTGACGTAAACTCGGCACTTGATAGGAAATTTATTTTTACCTGAAAAAACCGCACTTGAAAATCTATTCCAAATAAAACCGCGCTTAGAAATTTTTTTTAAAAAAATTGCGGTCATTTTCACAAACTTCCAACCTAATTTTTTTTGACTCTAGAGTGAGCCGATTTTATAAAGTAACTCTCGACGTACGGAGAGAAGTTCCGAAAACACTTATCAATCTTCGGACTTATTTACACTCCGTAAATAAAAAGACATTCAATGGAATTTTCTGGGAGCAAAATGCAATTATTAGCAGTGACGGATTTGAACGAAGAAGAAGCGGAACTTACCCAAGCGCAAAGTAAGCAATATACATGTAAAGGATGCGGTAAAGAAACACCGAATCTCTTTCAGTACGACCTATGTCGAGATTGTTTGAACCAAACATTTCGACGATTGATCAAGGTTATTGACTCAGTACGTAAATAAGTCAGATTCTTATCCAAATTTTTTGTCCGTTTTCTAAGCAAGAGCTTAGAATTTCACTCCCAGAGAAAGCCGGTTTCCCTCCGGCTTTCTTCATTTCGGACCCGAAATCAACTCTTTGGTTCCCGATTATTTAAAAACACTTCTTATAGTAACAAATCTGAATCCCTTTTTTCTTCCTAAAAGGAAAGAAACCTTTCTCATTCAAGATTTTTCACCCCTATAATCAACTTCCAGTATCACAAAAAAGAATTGGATTCTAGGCCGGAGGAAAAAACTTCACGGTATGGACTATCCGTTTCGGAAAATTGAATCAAAATGGCAAGACTACTGGGAAAAGAATTCTTCCTTTCGAACGGATCTGCATTCTTCTAAACCGAAGTTCTACTGTTTAGATATGTTCCCTTATCCCTCAGGCGCGGGATTGCACGTCGGTCACCCGGAAGGTTATACGGCTACAGACATTATTTCTCGTTACAAGAGAATGAAAGGTTTTGAGGTTTTGCATCCTATGGGTTGGGATGCGTTCGGTCTTCCTGCAGAAAGATACGCAATGCAGACAGGGATTCATCCTGCTATCACTACAAAGCAGAATGTGGACAATTTCCGAAGACAGATCAAATTGATCGGTCTTTCCTATGATTGGGACCGGGAAATCTCCACCACAGATCCGAAATACTACAAATTTACCCAATGGATCTTCTTGAAATTATACGATTCCTGGTATGATTTTAAGGCTTCTAAGGCAAAACCAATCCTCGAATTGGTCCAAATCTTCCAATCTAAGGGCTCCGAAGGATTTGAGGATCTCGAGACCTTCTCCGCAAAGGATTGGAAAGAATTTTCTAATGCTAAGAAAGAAGCCATTCTCTCCGGATTCCGTCTCGTATATCAGGCGGAAATCCCGGTAAACTGGTGCCCGGGTCTCGGAACAGTTCTTGCGAATGAAGAAGTAGAAGAATGGGTTGGAAAAGGGTACGAAGTAGTTCGTAAACCTATGCGACAGTACATGATGCGGATCACTGCATACGCAGAAAGGTTGCTAGAGGATCTGTCTTTAGTCACTTGGCCAAGTTCTACTTTGGAAATGCAGAAGAATTGGATCGGAAAGAGCGAAGGTTTGGAGCTGATATTTCCTTTTGATCCTTCTTCTCCGCAAAATGGGATCAAAGTATACACCACTCGTCCCGATACCATATTTGGGGTAAGTTATATGGTGCTTGCTCCGGAACATCCTTTAGTGGATTCCATAACTTCCAAAGAACAATGGGAGAAGGTGCAAGAATACAAAAAGTCTTCCGCTTTAAAAAGTGATTTGGATAGAACGGAACTTTCCAAAGAAAAGTCAGGTGTATTCACAGGCGCTTATGTTGTCCATCCTGCGGATCCTTCTAAAAAGATCCCGGTGTGGATCGGAGATTACGTTCTCTATGGTTACGGAACAGGGGCTATTATGGCGGTGCCTGCTCATGACCAACGAGACTATGAATTTGCAAAAGCTTTCGGGTTGGATATCCTACTTGTGATCGAAGGAGATCTTTCCCAAGGAGCTTTCGATTCTAAAGAATCCGTCTGTATCAATTCATCTTCATCGGAAGTTTCTATTAATGGTCTCAAATACAAGGAAGCATTTTCTAAAATTGCGGATTGGGCAGAGAAAAAAGGGATCGGAAAGACGAAAACCCAATTCAAACTCAGAGATTGGTTGTTTGCTCGCCAAAGATATTGGGGAGAACCTATACCTTTGGTACATTTTCCTTCCGGAGTTACAAAGGCCATTCCTGAGTCCGAACTTCCATTAGAACTTCCTAATTTATCGGAATTTAAACCTTCCGGAACGGGAGAATCTCCGCTTGCTTTAGCGGGAGATTGGTTGAAATACAAAGATCCTGAAACTGGTGAGATCGGTACCAGAGAAACGAATACTATGCCTCAATGGGCGGGTTCTTGTTGGTATTATCTGCGTTATATAGATCCGGAAAATCCGGACAAGTTCGTGGATGTAGATTTGGAAAAAACTTGGATGCCGGTGGACCTGTATGTGGGTGGTGCGGAACATGCGGTTCTTCACTTACTCTATTCTCGCTTTTGGCATAAGGTATTATTCGATCTAGGATACGTAACGACCCCTGAACCTTTCAAAAAACTGGTCCACCAAGGTCTGATCTTGGGCGAAGATAAAAGAAAAATGTCCAAGTCTTTAGGGAATGTGATCAATCCCGACGAAGTGGTTACGAATTTCGGAGCGGATAGTTTACGTCTTTTCGAAATGTTCATGGGACCTTTCGAAATGGTAAAACCTTGGAGCACTAGAGGTGTAGAGGGTGTTTTCCGTTTCTTGAACCGTGTATGGAGATTATATCATTCAGGTGCGGAAGAATCTTTCCGTTTGGAAGATATCGAACCGAACGAAGACGAATTAAAGATCCTTCATAGAACCATTAAAAAAGTGGATGATGATATTAATAATTTCTCATTCAACACTGCTATCTCTCAGTTAATGATCTTTGTGAACGAGTTAACTCCAAGCCAACGCAGACCTCGTAAGATCCTGGAACCATTCCTACTTTTGATCGCTCCGTTCGCTCCTCACTTGGCGGAAGAACTTTGGTCTTTAGCAGGAAAATCCGATTCTTTGACCTACCAAGCTTTTCCGGGTTATGAGGAGAAATATCTGACCGACGACGAGATCATGATCGTGGTCCAGGTAAACGGAAAGTTAAGAGCTGAATTCAAAGCAGCAAAAGAGATCGCGGGGGAAGAAGCGATTAAGATCGCAAAATCCTTAGATAAGGTACAGGTCTTTTTAGACGGAAAACAGATCCGAAAAGAGATCTATGTTCCTGGCAAACTGGTGAACCTAGTGGTCGGATAGAAGATCCGAGATTACACCGATCAAAATTTTCAGAATATGCGATGTAGGAATTCCTGCATCGCGGATTTGCAGATAAACGATAAAGTTTTATAAGCTCCTACATCCCGGTGACAAATACGCGAGTGCAGGGTAGACATGCTATTTCAGAAGAATAAAAGCTAATAGCCCCACCAACAACACGACACCAACCAGGATAGCGTAGTTAAGAGTATTACTTCCTTCGGATTGTTTTGCACCCATACCTGCTGGACGAGGAGCGTTAGCAGCGGTTTTAGGCCTGGCTAAACGGACCGGTCTTTCTTCGAATGCTTGTAAAAGAACTCCTGCCGGACCTTTTGCAAAAATATGATATTCGTTTTTACCGGAAGCGATCGCTACGAAAGTACCGACCACCGGTTTTACGTTCCCGTCCTTATCCATAGCGCCTAAAGTTTTGGCCAATGCTTTTTCTTCAGGAGAAACGGAAGGAAGTTGTAATAGGATCTTGTCGCCTTCATTCAGGTCATCAAAATCGACCCCGTTTACAGGAGAAAGGATCGTCTTTGCTTGCACCACTCTTCCGAAACCTTTTCGAATGGTTTCAATCTGGCGCATGACTGCCGCTTTTTCCGGATCTAAATTTTCTACAGGAACTACTCCGTCTGCGGGTTCTTCAGGAGGTTTAGGAATGGATTGGATGATACCTGCAAAAAAACTTTTACCCCTACATTTCAAGCTGGATACGTATTCTACGTCTGCTTGAACGCGGATCATATTGATCTTCATAGCGCTTTTGATCTGGTTCTCCAACATGTTTACCAGAGCAGCGGTATCGTTTCGATCCCACATAGGATAATATTGTTCTAATATTTGTTTTGTTAATTTAGTGTGAAGAATTCTTCCTACCTGGTCCGACAAACCCGGATCCGGAGCTTCCTGTCTAGCTGCTTCTGCGATATCATGTGAGATTTGACCGAAATCTTCGAAGGTCCTGATTTTTCGGATCATGGAAGAGTTGGAAAATAAGGAATACAATTCCAAAAATTCGTTTTTATATCTGGATAAAAGCCCTAGGACCACACCCGCTTTGTTCTCAACATCGATCCTTAATTTTAAAAGATAGGCGTCTTTGATTTTTCCTTGGATAAGTTCGATTGCTTGTTCTTCGGTATGAACGGATTCCAAGGCAAGGTTCATCTGGTTTGCCTGTTCTTGGAGTTTACTTGTCTGAGGATTCTGTTCCATATTGCAAAAGACCTAACCGTCGTAAGGAGAACTTTAGGTCATGTTAAGCCGCTAGCCTTTTCTTGTAACCATTTTTGGTATCTTTGTCTTCTAGGCACATAATTCTGATCCAAGGGGATTTCAACTCTCGCAACGGTTTTATTCTCCGCTTGGCGGCTATAGATCGTAAACAAATGGCGGTCATAGCCGCTTTGGGCTACCAGAATTTCCACCATAGTGATACCCATACCTGCACCTTCCGTGGTATCACCGTATTTCATATAGTATTCGAATAGATTGTCAAATTCTTTAGAATGTACGAACTTTTCCCGGATCCGTTTCTCTTCTCGGACTGCGAGTGTGAAATTATTTTGTACGAATAGAATGATCCGGTCCGAACTGAAACTGAGGGTGACTTTTACAAATAGACCATGCTCTTTCATTTTCCTACGATAGTAGGGAAACTTTCTACTGACTAGATTTTCCTTAAAGGATTCCATACCCAAATCGTACTGGGATGGATCAGCGATATTCAGTCCTAGTTCTTTGAATAGAACCCGTTTAATAGCCGCTTTGGTCGCATTTACGATCAGCTCTTTTGCGGAGGTAAATATGAGTTCCGTCAGATCCACTCTTTGGTATTTGGAAAGGACGGTTTGTATGATATGTTTGAGCTTATTTTCGCCCCGGGTACTCAGGACGTAGGTAATGATAGAAATTGGCTCTTCTTTTTTTACGGCCGTCTCGACCTCGAAGAGGAATTCTTGGGGGAGTTCCTCGATTCCCTCGTACATTTGGATTCTCGATTATATGGACCCCGGCGCGCTTACGAGAAAAAAACGAAAAACACCCGGGAAAAAAGAAGGGTTATTTCGAGTCGAAAATGAAAAAATTTAATCTTTCAATTGTAGGAAACCGCCGATTTCGTCCATGACGGCCCCTACTTCCGGTTTGCAGGATCGAATAACGTTAACCAATTTAGGGTCGGTTCCCTGGATCTTTCCCTCATGGAATTTGAGTTTGAATTCGGTAAATTTTAGTCCGTGAGCAGTGGAGATCACGACCACCTGATCACCTTTGGCAATCGTTCCTTTAGCCATTAGTTTGTAAAGAGCAGCAAGCGCCACTCCGGTATGAGGGTCATTGTACAATCCAAATAGGTCGGTTTTGGCAGAAGCTTCCGAAAGTTCCGCTTCGCTTGCTTGCTCCACGATCCCATTGAATTTTTTTAATGTACGAATTGCTTTTTGGACTGATACAGGATTTCCGATCTGGATTGCAGAAGCAAGAGTAGGCTTCGCGTCAACAGGATTGAATTCCTCGAAATTTTTCAGATAAGAAAGATAGAGCGGATTTGCATTCTCTGCTTGAGCTAAAACGATCCTTGGAAGTTTGTCGATCAGTCCCAACTCTTTTGCCATCTCGAAACCTGCTCCGAGTGCGGAAACATTCCCCAAATTTCCTCCGGGAATGATCACCCAATCGGGAACTTTCCATTCCAATTGTTGAACGATCTCCGGTGCGATCGTTTTTTGGCCTTCGATACGGAGACTGTTCATGGAGTTTGCAAGATAGATGCCGGCTTCTTTGGTAACTTCTTTCACGATCTTCATACAACCGTCAAAATCGGTTTCGAGAGCGATTACCTTTGCACCGTTCGAAACCGGTTGGATTAATTGTGCTTGGGAAACTTTCCCTGCTGGAAGAAAAATGATCGCAGGGATCCCTGCCTTCGCAGCGTAAGAAGCAAGTGCGGCGGAAGTATCTCCGGAACTTGCACAAGCAACCGCTCTGATCTTTGCTCCCTGATTCAACATATGTTTTACTTGGGAGAGAAGAACGGTCATGCCCAGGTCCTTAAATGAACCTGTGTGGGAGATCCCACATTGTTTGATCCAAAGTCCCCCTAGGCCGAAATGTTTTGTGAGTCTTTCGGAATTGAATAGATGAGAAAGACCTTCGCCTGAGCTTACGATCTCTGAGTCCTCTACATGAGGAAGAACCCATTCTCTTTTGTTCCAGATACCCGAGCTGTTCGGGAATTTTACCGAACCCAATCTGGAATCGAATAGGTCCTTCCATTCCTTTCCCGATTTTTCTTTGAGAGCTCCCATATCATGGGAAACCTGGAGAAGGCTTCCACATTTACGACATTCGTATACGATATCATTCAGATCGTACGTTGCTCCGCAAGAATCGTTGATACAGCGAAATTCCGCTTTCAACTTGGTGAAGGTAAGGCTCATACTTTAGATAGAATTTAAAATGTCCTTTTTTTTGGCATCAAATTCTTCCTGAGAAATCAGGCCCTGGTCCAACATACTCTTAAGTTTTGTGAGTCTTGCTGTTGCATCGTTCTGGTTGGCATTATTACCTGCATTGTTTTGGCCCATCATCCCGGCCATCATATTGCCCATATTCATTCCCATTCCGAGTCCCATACCTGCGGACATTCCTTCACCTGCGTTCCCGCCTTCGTTCTTTGCGGCCGCTTCTCCGATATCCAACATTCTTTTTTGTTGGTACATTCCGCCCAAAGCATCGATCTCGAATTTGTCTGTGAGGATCTTTTGGATCTTTTGGAAGTTCGGATCGTTCTGATCGAAGTTGATGGATTGGACAAAAAAATCCAAAACGTCTATCCCGTATTTTGAGAAGTCCGGTTGGATTTTCGTTTTTCCTGCGGAAGAGGCCTCTTCCAAATGTTGGTTCAATCGAGTGATCGGCTCTCCCGATTTTAAAACGACTTCCGCTAAGAAATCGCTTAGCCTAGTTACGATCATCGGTCTTAGAAAATTATCCACCTCGTCTTGTGAATAAGCTCCTCTTGCACCGACCACTCCTACTGCAAACGCTTTGGAATCTACGATCTTGATATTATATGCACCGTTTGCACGGACTCCCAAAGTGATGGTGTATTTAGGATCTTCGACTTGGATGGGTGCAGGAGTTCCCCATTTTAATTGGATAAGGGCTTTGTTAATATAAACCACTTCCGCAGTAAAAGGAGTTTGTCCTCCGAAAGGAAGGTTCACTAAGTTTTCTAAAATAGGAACGTTTCCTGTTTTTAAAGTATGAGTTCCAGGTCCGAAAATATCCAGAGCTTTACCTTCCTTAAAGAAGATAGCTTCCTGGCTTTCGTTCACTACCAATTGTCCGAAGGTACTGATATCGTTTCTGGGAAATTTCCATACGATCTCTCCCGGTTTCCCTTCGTATTTTATTACGTCTATTAATGCCATAAGAACTCCTTGGAAATATATTATTCACGACTCTACATTCGGCAAATCAAAAATGAGACTATCGTTTTAAGAAGACGTCCTTTCTGCTCTTTAGCGCGGCATCGAACTCATCTAATTCCGATCTAAAACTACTGACCCAATTCCTTACAGTGTCGACCGAAACTTCCGGAGGAAAGTCCGGGGATCGAACCTTGGTGGACAATTCTTCCGCATGATGGATCAAAGAATAATCCCATTCCGCCAAAGCTTCCAACTCAGATTCGGTCGCCTTAAACCCGGTGCCCAATCCGTTTAGGCCGTAACTTGCTCCGATAATTTCATTTTTGAGTCTTTCTAAGACGGAAAGTAAGACCTCCGTAGAACCGATTAGGTCCATTCTTCTTTCTCGGACGAAATTTTCTTCGATCCTACGGATCGGTTCTTTGAGCGAATCCAATTTTTTGGCTAATTCGTTTCGAGCGATCCTATCCGCTTCGTAATACTGATGGTTCTTTAAGACTTCTCCATAAAACGGAAATGCGGATAGAAAGGATAAGATCTTTCCCTTCTCCGCTTTGAATCTGGAAACATATTGTGAGATTGGGTTGTTCGAAGTCATGGTTAGAAGAATGATCCGGAATTTCTTCCCAAGCAAGACAAATACTACTCTTTTCGTATCATATCCGTGAAATCGTAACTTAGGTCTTGGGGTTCCCCGGTTTATTTCTTGCTCGCAGATCCTTGAAAAGTTTTTAATTCAATTCAGGAAACAGAATCTTTTCATTATGAAATCCTATATATTGTCTATCTTTGCTTCTAAAAAGGGGGAAATAGAATCATTAAACGGGATCAGAGCGATCGGAATTCTGATGGTTATGACCAACCATCTCTGGGTTTCCAAACAACCGATCATGCGCGAAATGCCTTATTGGTTGTCCTGGTTCGTGGAGAATCAAACCACCATCGTGGATGTGTTTTTCGTATTGGGAGGTTTTCTGAATTACGGAGGTATACTCCAATACTATAAAAGGGAGAACAGTTTTCCCTATCGCAAATTTATCATAAATCGTTCTTTGAGAATTCTTCCCGCGTATTACACTGCATTAGCTTTTTCTTACTATTTCTTTTCTAAACAGGTAGAAGGCCTGAAAAATATACCGAATCCAAGTGCGGATCTGATCTGGTTAATAGATAAAGGCCAAAAGGGTCTGGATTACGTTTGGGCCGACAGCATCTTCTTATCCAACTTTTTTCCTAGGGTTTTGGATGTGGGTTGGTATATTTCCTTAGAGCAGCAGATCTACTTTTTGATGGTGGTTCTTGGACCCTTCTTCTTATTCTCTAGAACCAAAAAAGTAAGGGTCATCATATTATCGATCATATATATTATCCCTTTCTTATCTAGATGTTATCTATACTCTAAAGGTCAGATGAACGCAAATGCTCTATTCTGGACGGAGAACAGATTCGATTCCATGATCGCAGGAATGCTTTTGGCGGAATATGTGGACTCTAGACCGGTGGGAGAAAGTTTAGGAAAACTGAAATATTCTTTGGTCGGATTCTCGGCGATCGTATTCATTTTGATCTCTTATTCTTTCAATTGGAAACATTTCATTCGATTGACGCTTGCGAATAATTTTTACAATATCGCATTGGTTCTGATCATCTATTTAGCGATCCAAAAAGAAGGAATTTTTAAAACTATCTTAGCATTACCGATCTTCCGTCCATTGTCCAGGATCACATTTACTGTGTATTTATGGAACATACCGTTGATGGGGATTGCCACTCAATGGGCTCTAAAAGGGGAAACATTGGTCACTTTAAGCGTATTACCTAAGCTCTATTTTATATGCTTTGGGTTTACATTCTTAGCAGCTTGGCCGATCTTTTTACTCATAGAACAACCTTTTATTTGGTGGAAAGAAAAACCGAAAGTTTTGGAAAATAAGAGTGAGACCAAGACTTCATAGTCTGTCCAATAATTACGAAACCATAGTATGAAATTCGATTCGGAAATAATTCGTTCTATTCGGCACTCCACATTTCGATGGATTAAACTTTCTTTTCCGATCTTGTTCGCAATATTTTTCATTTTATATTTTAGAATTTTTGTGATCCAATTCTATCTAATTAGCGGCACGAGCATGATGCCAAGCTATAAAGAAAACGATTGGGTCCTAGTTAAAAAATGGGGTTTCCCGGCGCAGATCGGTCCCTGGGTTTTATACATTTTAGAACCGGACGTTAACAGATTCGATGTCTTAGTCTTGGATGGGATCGGAGCGGAGTTAAGTTTAAAAAGAGTGGTAGGGCTTCCCGGAGATTTTTTCAGATTTTCGGAAGGAAGAATTTTAATAAACGACTCTTCCTTAGAAGAACCTTTCTTGAACTCAGGCTATAAGACCCAAGCTCCTTCCGCCTCCATTCTACCTGTGATCGGAGTCTCCGGAAATATAGGCATCGGAGATTCGGGAAGGATCCCTCCTGGTTATGTTTTGGTTTTGGGGGATAACCGAGAATTCTCCACAGATTCCAGAAATTACGGCCTAATTCCTTTCAAAAAGTTGAGAGGAAAGGTTATCGCCAGCTTTTAAACCATTATTCGAATTCGGATTTCACTTGTACTAGAAAAGCTCTTTAATCATTCTGAAAAAGACCGAAATTTATAAAAGCGGTTCGCTCATCGATGGATTATAGCCCTCTTAATCGAAAAAGATTCACCATATTATTCGTTCTATTATGCGTATTCTTCTCCGGGCTTTTGGTCCGAGTAGGTTATCTGGTATTCTTTAACGATAGAGAGATCGCATTCAAGAATGGAGAAAGGATTGGGCGAGGCGCGATCTACGATAGAAGAGGGATCGAATTGGCATTGTCCATTGATTCTTCTACGATCGGGATCTATCCCGGGAATGTTTACGATCCGAATTTTACCGCAGTACAAATTTCTCCTTATTTGGACATTCCTCCCGAAAAGATAGAATCTTTGATCCGAGAAAAAAGCAGATATTTCCTTTTGAAAAGGGAGATAGACGATACGACCGCGAGCCGTATTATGGAGATGGCCCTTCCCGGAGTCAGAAGAGAACGAGAATTTAAAAGAGTATATCCTCACGGAAGTTTGGCGGCAAGTCTTGTCGGTTTTACCGGGATGGACGACGATAAGGCTCTATCCGGTTTAGAATATTATTATAATCAAGAATTGATGACGCCTACTGAAGCGGATTCCACCAGAGGTGCAAATGTCCATTTGACTTTGGACGGACTCATCCAATTCAAACTGGAAAAGGCGCTTGGAAAAAGATTCGAAGAAGCCGGTGCTAAAAGAGCAGTAGGTCTATTGATGGAGATCCATACGGGAAGAATTTTGGCGATGGCCAGTTTTCCATCCTTCGATCCGAATCGTTATTCTTCTTTTGAAGAATATTCTCATACGAATTGGGCGATCCGACATGTGTACGAGCCCGGATCTACCATGAAAATTTTCCTAGCAAGCATTCTTCTTAATGAAAACTTAATCCATCCGAACGAAAAATTCGATTGTCCAGGTTACGTCGATTATGGAAGGACCAGGATCAAATGTACACATGTTCATGGAAAAGTGAACTTGGAAGAGATTTTACAGTATTCCTGCAATGCTGGGATCATAAAGGCGGCCGCAAAGATCCCGAACGATGTACTTTATGAATATATGAAACGATTCCGTTTTGGGGAAAGAGCGGGACTTCTGCCCAACGAATCCGTGGGATATATGCCGATCTTGAATAAATGGACTCCGACCACTCCGATGTTCATGGCAATCGGCCAGGGAATATCGGTAACTCCTATACAGTTAGTAGCATCCGCAGCTTCTATCGTAAACGGAGGAAGATTTATCACACCTAGGGTGGTCTCTCATATTACCGATTCCTACGGAGAAGTCATGCAGGAATTCCAATCGGAAGAGACTCCGGTAGGTATCAAAGAATATTCCACCGAAAAATTACTGAAAGCGATGACTAGAGTCGTCCAAGCCGGAACAGGAAAGAACGCATACATACAAGAATATTCCATCGCGGGAAAAACAGGAACCGGTCAAAAAGCGGTGTCTGGTAGAGGGTACCAAGACGGACTATGGTCCGCATCCTTTTTAGGATTTTTTCCGGCAGACAAACCGAAAGTGGTCGGCCTCATCCTTTTTGATGAGCCGAGAGGGGACAGTCATACAGGGGGAGGACTCGCCGCTCCCGTATTCAGGGAAGTAGTGGAGAATATTATTCCGATCATAGAACAAGGGGAAAGAACGATTAACGTAAAACTCCCTAAGTTGAACAGAAAACCTCTTACGGGCAAATCGGAACGTATTCCCGATCTCATCGGAAGGAGTAAAAGAGAAGTTGTGGAATTATTAGCTCCGTTAGGAGTTCCTTATAAACTTCACGGAAGCGGTTTCTGTTACGAGCAAGATCCCTCTCCGGGTTCTTCTTACGAAGGAAAAAGGATAAACGTATTCTTCCAATGAAAGAACTCAGGTCGGATTTACTCGAAAAAAATTTGGCCTCACTTCGCAGTTTCGCGCCGAAAGCCTCCGAAAGAATAGGATCTTCCCGGATCAATTTCGAGATAGTCCCTACAAAAACGGACGATCCAAGTTTAAAAATCGGTAATGTACTTTTACATAGTTCCATGGATCCTCGCAAAGAAGCGGAAAGACAGCTTGCGGATCTGAAAAAAGGGGATGAAGAAAGGGCATTCCTATTTTTCGGAGCAGGGCTCGGTTATTCCATCCAATATACATTAAGATTTGATAAAATAATCTGCGTATGGATGGAACCTTTTCCGGAAATTATCAAGGCTGCATTTTCATTATTCGATTTTTCTCCCATGATCCTTTCCGGTAAGTTGAGAATATTTCTCCCCCCATACGAAGAATCCGCGTTTTACGAGGGTTTTAAAGGGATCTCGGGATATCCCGTAAGTTTTATTCCTCATAGGGGGAGTTTGCAATGGAAACAGGAAGAATACCAAGAGCTAAGATTTTTAGCCGAGACATTCTTCCATAAAAAAGATGTAAACACGGCCACATTGACCAGATTCGAGAAGGTCTGGACCGGTAATTTTATCCGCAATCTTCCGGAACTTGTGGATCTGAGCCCCATCAATGAATTATTCGGTTTATGCAAATCCAAGATAGATGTGGTTGTTTGTGGGGCCGGGCCCTCTCTTTATCTTTCTTTGCAAGACTTGAAAGAATATAGAGAAAACTTTATATTGATCGCAGTGGATACTGCGCTTCTTATTTTGCAAAAATCAGGAATAGATCCCGATCTTGTATTTAGTGTGGATCCCCAACCTTTAAATTCAAAATATTTAGAAGGATATTTCGGAAAGGCAAAGTTTGTATTCGATCCTACTACTTCCTATCATTCATTAAGAATGCCTTATATAGGTGGAAACCATTATCTGACTTCCTCTCCTTTTCCCTGGATTAAACTTTTGGAAAATGCTTCCGAAAACGGACTGGGAGCCGTGGACTTCGGAGGTTCCGTTTCCACAAATGCCGCAAGTCTAGCGGAAAAAATGGATGCAAGGTCCGTTTTACTTTTAGGACAAGACCTTTCTTTTCCGGGTTCCCAAGCGCATTGTAAGGGTGCAATCTTAGAAGAAAGATTAAATTTTTTGGAATCCAGAACGCAGAGAAGGGAACATCATAATTATAAGCAGATGACCGCTTTGCCGCCAAAGTGGATCGAATCTATCCGGGGAAAAAAACTTAGGACAAACGAAAAACTTCTGATCTTCAAAAAATGGTTCGAAGAAAGACAAAAAGACCGTCCTTGGGCCAATCTGGGGCAAGACGGAGCAAAGTTAGAAGGGATCCAGAATATTACATTTCAAGAATGGTATAGACAAAACCCATCGAATATAAAAGAGGTAACCGAGATCAAAAAAAAGATCCGGGACCTTCTTCCTTCCAAGATCAATCGCAAAAAAGTATCGGTCGAATTAAACAAGATCCGCAACGAGTTAAAAGAATTCGGAGTGCAAGTTTCCAAAGGAGAAGTCCTTTCCGAGAAAATTTACGATCTTATTCAAAGCGGAGAGAAGGACAAAGAGTCCATTCGAAAAGCATTGCATGAGATTTCCATAATAGATGATCGTATCAGTTCTAAAAAAGGGCTAACTGAATTTTTAGGGATCAGTTTGCAGAGAGTGATCTTGGCCATCACGGAAGGATACGACACCGAACTTACATTGGAAGAGAAGAAGAATGAAAGACTTGCAGTTGCGAAAAAGAGCCTTCTTCTTTATTCGGGTCTAAGAAAAAGTACGGAAATGAATTTGCAGCTTATTAACAAAGCAGTGAAACGGTTTTCAGCGTAAAATCATATTTCCCCACTTTGTTTCAATTTTTGCATTAATTTGCGAGCAGCAGAGTTAACTACCATATCTACCGTTTCGGAAAGAAGCATACTTTCGGCTATTTTCTCCGACCAGATAACTTTTCCGGTTTCGGAATCGACGCAACGAATACTAAAATTAATCCTTCCTAAAACGCTGGTGGTAGCAGAAGTTATATTCAGGTCTTCGACTAAAATCAATCGATCAGCCTGTAAAAGTCTTCCCAGTTTTGAATAATCCCGCGCTTGTGTTATCCCGGCCAAGGATAGCTGGATTTCATTTATGACTTCATTCAGTTTTCTCCTTTCTAATATCGAAATTCCATATTTTAAAAAAATCTTATTAAGCTCGGAATAAATTGAGGAGGCAAGATATTCATCGTTAGCAGATTTTGAAGTGACAATAAGAGCATGATTATAGTCATTCGTAGAAAAAAAGCGGGAAGCAAGTTCTTTCGATTCTCGAATATCTTTGAACAGATCATATTCAAACTGAGCAAATACAACCCTCATAATTGCATAGGTTTTATTATTTGTAGAGTGATCAAATCTATCCGTAAACATTGAAACAATAGGACCCAATAGCATAGGAGCCCAGCCTAGCATTATTCTATGATTTACGGAATACTTATATATTCGTAAGATCTTATGCTTCTCCTGATCATACAATTCAAAAGAAATGGATCCGTAAGTCCTATAAATTGCGGGAATGGCGCCTAAAGTGAATAAAAAACCGATCATAGTCAATATTGGAGGTTTTACGTCATCCACCAAAGGAATGATCTTGATCTTCATATTAGAATTTGATGAGATTAAAAACTTCTGACTTTTTTGAAATTTTGAGATAATCTCCGTGGAAAGGTATCCGTCAATTTCATCCTTCGGAGTCTGATTCGATCCTTTATCGTGTAATATTTTAATAACTTCATCTTTTGTAGGAGGGTTAAAATCGAGTCTGACAGGAAGAATCTCTTTATCTGAAGGGGATCTATGAAAAATGGATTTTGCCCCATAGATATCGCCTTCAATATTTACGTGGTGAAGAAAGCAGGACCATAAGGAGAAAAATATTGGTAAACAAAGTATTAATTTTCTCATTTTTATACAAAGACGGATTTCCGAAAGGACCAAATGGTAGTTATTAAAGGCTTAAAATAGAAAATTTTTCAAGTATTTGCAAGAATTTTTATAGAACTCTGCCATAATTGCGTCGCATTCCTGGTTAAGACCTAAAATTCACCTTTGAAACTTTTTTTCGTTTTTTTGTTGACTGCATTTGTGCTACGCACTACAAATGGATTGTGCGCCGCACAACGGTGCATCAAGGAGCTAAAAATGGAAAAACAAATTCTAGATGTACTGAACGCAGGTCTTGGTTTGGTTAAAAGCGGACAAGAAGGTCTGGATAAAGCGAAAGCAGAATTTACTAAGAGTTTTCAAGAACTCGCAGCTAAAGGCGCTTCCGACAATTCCGAAGCATCTGTTCGTGTTCGTGAGTTCGTAGACAAATTCTTAAACGAAGCTAAAGAATTAACTACCGCAGCTACTAAAACCTATGAAGATTCTCGCGCTAAGGCACTTGAAGTTTATAACCAGATTGTTGAAGAAGCTAAGAAATTAGTTCCTGCTGAACAAATCGAAGCTATCAAGGCAAAATTTAGCGAAGTTACGGAGACAGTTAAAAAACCTGCTGCTCCAACTAAAAAAACTGCTTAATAAAAGCCTTTTGAACCTCCCAATATCGGCGGGAGATCCTTCCCGCCGAAAATTTTTTTCTCTTTTCTTTTTCTGATCTAAATTAACGATTTTCCACCATCTCCGCTAATTTTTTAGGCGCAAGTTGGCAGTAACTTTCCTTCAATAAAACTTCTACCTCGTCCCAGTCGATCGAATCGTCGATCACGAGCCCGATAATATCTTCCCACCAGACCGGTTTAAAAAATGGATAATCTTTAAAACGAGAAACATCCATCTTTTTGGGAGAATAACGAAAGGTTAATAAACAAGCAATTCCTTCCAGGCCGGAAGCCTTTGCATAAGCAGGCGGGTACCCGTTCTGCAACATCAATACATGAGCAAAATTTTTCTTTTTGATACACCAGCGAGTTCCGATCCAAGCCTGTTCTTCATAAGCTTCCGGAAGATCCAAACAGATCAAACGAAGTTTGGATAGAATCATGTTTGGGACTGAAATATGATCCGACATTGGGACACCCGGGGAGAAGGATTATAGTTCCTTGGATACAAACCTGCAATCTAAAATCGAAAGAACGCGATAAGAAAGAAAACTTTATACCTCGGTCATTTCCTGATAGTCCGTCCCTAAATTAAGGCTATCGACTGGTACTTGATCTCGGGCTTCAAGAGCCTGAAAGGCTCTTATACACTTTATATAATCTCTCTATTCCAAGTTTTGTTTCTTCCTCCGAAGCGTTTGAGAAGTTCCATCGTAGATGATTGTTTTCCGGTTTACCTACGAAGAAAGAAGATCCTGGAACCGCCGCGAGTCCCTTCTCCAAACATTTTCGAAAAAGTAGGTCCGTATCGATCTCTTCCGGAAATTCCAGCCAATAGAATAAACCTCCTTTAGAAATTTGTAATGGAATAGAATCTTTGAAATTATTTTGGAAACAGGTAAACGTATGCTCCGATTTCTTTTTGTAAGTTTTTCGGATCAAGGATAGATGTTCTTCATATTTGGAAGAAGATACGAATCCAAATACTAATTCCTGATTCAGGGTAGCGGAATGTAAATCCATGGATTGTTTTTGTACGATCAGATCTTGGAGGATCTGTCTCGGTGCCCTGATCCATCCGACTCTCAATCCGGGTGAAAGTGTTTTGGAGAATGTCCCGATAGAGATCGTATTTTCCGGGCCTAATTCGCATAAAGAAATCGGCAAGTTCTCCTGGAAATACAATTCTCTATAAGCAGTATCTTCTATGATCGGAACTGTATTTTTTAAAAGGAGTTCAGAGATCGAATGTCGAATTTCTAAAGAATAAGAATACGCGGAAGGATTTTGGAAATCAGGAATGCAGTAAAAGAATTTCGGCTTTTCGGAGGAAGTCGCCAATGTATATTTTAATTCTTCCATGTCCGGGCCTTCTTCGCCATAGCTGATCCCTAAGAAGGATGGTGCATAAGACGAGAATACTTGGATGGCTCCTAAGTAGCTGGGTCTTTCTAAAAGAATGAGCGAACCTTCTTCTATAAAATAACGACCGAGTAGATCCAATGCTTGTTGTGAGCCGGAAGTTAAAAGAATTTCGTCAGCATTAGAACCTGGATAATATCGATCTGCGATCCAGGCACGTAAGTCGGAATGTCCCTGAGTATCCGCATATTGGAATAGTTTTGCGCCTTTTTTAGAAACGGAAGCCTCGAAAAAATATTTTAGATCTTGGATCGGAAACAAAGTATCATCCGGAAGACCTCCCGCAAAAGAGATCATACCCGGCGTATCGATCACCTTCAGTATCTCTCTCGTCACAGACGCAGGAGTTCTGGCCGGCCTTGCAGAAGGTCGGAAAATTTCGGAGCTATTTTCTATAATTAACTTGCTCATCTTCTTATTTTGTTTATACATTAAATTGAGAATACCATACAGATGCAGAAATCGTTTTTATGACCGATACAGATCGAGCTATTACTAAATATTCTAAGATCGCAAATTCTTTGATACGTAGGATAGAATCTGGAGAATTCCCTCCCGGTTCCAAATTACCTTCTCTACGAAAGATCTGTTTATTCGAAGAATGTAATCTTTCTACTGCCGTGGAAGCTTTCGGCATTCTTCAGGAAAGAGGCCTTATCAGCGGTAGAGAGAGGTCCGGTTATTTCGTTCTTCCGCGACCGGAATTTTATCCTAAATATAAATTAGAAAAACCTGTAAGAGTTCCGAATCCGTCGGTTCCGGAAGAGGTAAGTTCTTTGATGTCGGAACTTGCGGATCCCGGCTTCATTCCTTTCGGGGCAGCGGTCCCGGATCCTCAATTTTTGCCGTACTCTTCCTTGCAGAAAGCATATAAGAAATCCTTAAAGGACTCTCAGGTTTATAAATATTCGGATGCAGCCGGTATTTTGGAACTCAGAAAAAAGATCGCAATCCGTTCTTCCGGTAGAGAAAGAAGGATCCGTCCCGAGGAAGTGTTTATCACCTTAGGTTGTTCGGAAGCGGCGTTTTTGGCTTTGAGCCTTTCCACCAAACCGGGTGATAAGGTTGCAGTAGAGAGCCCACTTCATTTTGTTTTATATCAAATTCTTTCCGATTTAAAACTAAAGGCGATCGAGATACCAACCGATCCCGTTACGGGTTTGGATCTTCAATCTTATATTTCCGTTATAAAGAAAGAATCTCCTAAGTTTTTGATCACCATTCCTACCTTTTCGAATCCCACCGGAAGTCTTATGCCATTGGGATCCAAAAAAGAACTTCTGAAAATTTCCTCCGAGTACGGTGTGAAAATTCTGGAGGACGATATTTACGGGGACTTGCAGCATAACGGCGGCATCCGTCCTTCTTCTCTTTTATCTTTGGATACGGAAGGAATTGTGACCCAGGTTTCTTCTCTTTCTAAATCCGTGAATCCCGGGCTTAGGATCGGTTGGATGATCAGTGATCCGACTAAAGTGGAAAATGTTAGACATCTTCGTTTAGCGGAGGCGATCTCTTTACCGGCAATTCCCCAGCTTGCCGCTTCTTATTTTATGGGATCTCTAGCTCATGAAAGACATTTGAGGGAATTTAGACGAAAGTTGGGAGGTTTGGTGCTTTCGTATGCGGATTCTTTTTTGGAATATTTTCCGAAGGGGACCAAAGTTGCCATTCCACAAGGCGGCTTTCTTCTCTGGATAGAACTTCCGAAAGGAAAAGATTCCAGAGTCCTCAGATTCCAAGCCGCTAAAAAGAAGATCAGTTTGGTTCCCGGAAATCTTTTCTCTCTTTCCGGTAAGTATGTGAACAATTTTAGGATTAATGCAGGAGTTCTCATGGGACCAAAGGTGATCTCTGCCATCCAGACTCTCGGAAAAATTGCAAAAGAAATTTAGATTGTGGGTCCGTACAGGCCCAAGGTATTGTCCATTGCGAGCATGAACTTAGAAACAGAAATCCAACAACCTACCATTTTATGCGACCCTTCCGGTAAAGTGAATCGGAATGCGATCGGCTGGTCCAAAACTCCCTTACATAGATGTAATGTAAAAGGCCACTGGCTCCGTAAGAAAAAATGGAATTACTGGTGTTTTTACGATCAAAATTTTTTGGCTTCTTTTACTGTTTCGGATATCGATTACGCAGGCGTGATCTTTTGTTATTGGTTGGATAGAAAGACCGGCGAGTTCCAAGAGTCCACTGTCATCACTCCTTTCGGAAAAGGTACTCTATTAGGGCAAACCGTTTCCAGCAGCGCTCGTTACGAAGGTAAGGAAGGATTTCTGGATTTCCAAATGGACGAAGATGGAAATTACCGGATCAAAGTCGACTTCCTAATGGGAACCCGCAAGGCCATCCAAGCGGATATTACATTAGAAGTTCCGAATCAATGGGAAAGTCTGAACGTTGTGGTTCCTTGGAATAGAAATCGTTTTCAATTCACTCATAAATTATTCGGATTGGGGGCAAAGGGGAAAGTTACGACTGCTTCTAAATCTTATGAATTCCAACCTAAAACCTCTTTCGGTGTTTTGGATTATGGAAGAGGTGTTTGGCCATATTTCAGCAAATGGAATTGGGCATCCATGTCGTATCGTCCCGGTGGCAGCGAAGTGTATGGAATGAATTTGGGCGGGGGTTGGACCGACGGAACAGGGACTACCGAGAATGCTCTTTTGATCAATGGTAGGATTTATAAAATTCCTTCCGTGATCGCTTTTGAATTCGATAAAAAAGATCCTAAAAAACCTTGGATGATCTATTCCAAGGAAAGTAAAGCGGTCGAGCTTGTATTCACTCCCGACTTCCATCGAAAGGCCTACTCCAATATGGGTTTAATTTCTTCGAAGGTGAATCAAATGATCGGAAGTTTTGACGGCGTTTTCCGGATCGGCAAAAGTGAATTTAGGATTGAAAACGGTCAAGGATGGGCGGAAGATCATATCGCTCGTTGGTAGGTTAGAATGATCCAACTTTCCGAATATTCCACGGAACCGAACGAAGATCTTTCCAGAGAAAAAGCGGAAGAACTTCGCCTTAAGGAATTGGAAAGAATAGAAGAACTTCAGATCCGTCTTTTTGCTAGTAAAAAGAAATCATTACTAATCATTCTTCAGGGAGTAGATGCATCCGGAAAAGACGGGACTGTTAAAAAACTTTTCTCTGCTTTAAATCCGTTGGGTTGTACCTGCAAGGCTTGGAAAGCTCCTACGTCCGAGGAATTAAGTCGCGACTTTCTCTGGAGAATCCATAAAGAACTTCCCGGGAAAGGTTGGATCCAGATCTTCAATCGATCTCATTACGAGGATATTCTGGTTCCGTACGTTTCTGAAAGTTTATCCAAAGATAGGCTGAAGGACAGATTAGGATTTATAGATTCTTTCGAGGAATTTGTATCAAAGGAAAATCATACTCATATCCTGAAATTTTTCCTACATATTTCCCAAGAGGAGCAGACCAAAAGAATAGAAGAAAGGTTATCCAATCCGGAAAAGAATTGGAAATTCGATCCAAGCGATCTCGAAGCTCGTAAAAATTTTAAGAAGTATCTGAGCGCGTATGAGTGGATATTTTCCCATTCAAAGGATCGTTTTCCTTGGGTAATCGTTCCTTCGAACAAAAAATGGTGCCGGGATTATTTGATCGCTAAGTCCGTCCGCAAGGAATTGGAAGATATGGATCTCAAATATCCTAAGTTGGAAGTCCTACCAGGCGGGATTTAGCCTAGTTTTCTTTTTTCATTTTTTCAAATTTTTCATAAATTAGAGGTTGACCGTTGTGGTGCGGTGCAATATGAATGGTTTGTGCGCTGCACTAAAAATGCGGCGAAAAAAGGAGAGAAAAATGGAAAAACAACTGTTGGACATTCTTAACGCCGGAATCGGACTTTTGAAATCTGGACAAGAAGGACTAGACAAAGCGAAAGTAGATTTGGAAAAAACCTACGGAGAATTAGTAGCGAAAGGTGCTGCAGACAATTCTGAAACTTCCGTAAAAATTCGCGAATCTGTGGATAAACTTTTGAACGAAATCAAAGAAGTTTCCACTGTTGCCGGTAAAAACTACGAGGAAACTCGTGGCAAGATCGTTGAGAAGTACAATCAAATCTCCGAAGAGATCAAAAAACGCGTTCCGGAAGGACAATTAGAAGCTGTTAAAGCGAAATTAACCGAAGTGGCTGAGACAATCAAAGCTACTGCAAAGGGAAAAGCTTAATTTCCGACCGAGCGGGCGAAGGGAAACCTCGCCTGCTAATTTCTTCCCACCTCTTATTTTCCACTGCTTGACATTTTCTTTTTTCGGGTGTTTTTGCTAGGGATGTTCTCCCGTCCAAAATCCGCCTCAGCGTTTTTTCCTAAATTATCCGTTCTCCTACTAATGATCCTATCTTTCCAAGTTTGGCCCCAAACAACGGAACCTTCTCCGGATAAAAATATTGAGCAAAAGCCTAGTCCTTTGAATGAACTTCCTCCTGAAAAAACTCCGACTGGACCAAGCCAGCCGGAACTTAGGGAAAAATTCAAGAACCAGATCGGAGGGTTCGCGTTAGGAAGATTCGATAGGTATTATTCTTTGCAGTTTGCCAGAATGTTGGATTCACAATGGGCAATCGGACTCAACGGATATACTAACTCTTATGTGAATCGTTTTGATAATGATACCGCTTATTCTTATTTTCTTCCGCCTCATGATTTTTACGGTAGGTTGAGAAATTATGAGGAAAAGTATTGGGGAGGAGCATTCTTCGTCCAAAGGTTCATAGCAGATTCTCCTTTTTTCGTTTCCCTTTGGTTGGGAAGAGAACATTTCCAAGAAACCCAAACGGTTCTTTATTGGGAATCCGCCGGAAATACGTATCGTTTCGAAAAAGATTCTTATAGTTCCGGACCAAGAAACTATGCCGGTTTCGGAGTCGGATTCAGATTCCAAACTTCTTCCGGTCTTTTTTTCGGTTGGGAAGGTGTATGGAGCTGGTATTCTCCTTATCATAATTCATTCTCCGTTTCCGATCTTTATTATTCGGATAGGACCGCAAGTATGGGGGATCTTTTATACAGAAAGTATGCATATCAGAATGGAGAAAGATTGCCCGGCTCCAGCTTCGGTTTGAATCTTTTTGTCGGGTGGGCCTTCTAATGACGGATCCATTTCTTCTTCCTAAACCTTGGGTAATCGCGCATAGAGGAGACAGCGGAGAATATCCCGAAAACACTATGATCTCCTTCCAAAGCGCCTGTGAACTGGGGGCCGATTGGATAGAATTGGACATCATCCATTCTGCTGATGGAAAAATAGTAGTCATTCACGACGATACCCTGGATAGAACCACCGATCAAAAAGGAGAAGTAAAACTTCTTCCTTTCGATTTGATCCGTAAAGCGGATGCGGGCGTATGGAAAGATCCAAAATTTAAAGGGGAGAAGGTGCCGGAACTTTGGGAGGTCTGGGATTTTTTAAAATCCAAAAATATAGGCCTGAATGTGGAGATCAAATCCTGCGCCTACGAAGAGATCCCGATCGAAATTCCGATCGAACAGGAACTGATCGACTATACGAAAAAAAATTCTCTTTTCCATAAAACGTTATTCTCTTCTTTCTGCTGGGACTCTTTGGTGAGACTCAGGGAATTGTCCGTAGAAGCAAAACTTGGGATCTTGATCGGAGAAGAAACTTCTTCTTGGATGGAAGCTTTAGATCTAGGTTTTAGATTGAACGTTTTCAGTTTGAATCTTTCCGCAAAGGGTCTGGACAAGGAAACTGTTTCCAAGATCCAAAAGGAAGGTTTTAACGTCTTAGTTTATACTTTGAATACGGAAGAAGAATTGAAGTTCGGAATAGATCTGGGCGTGGACGGGATCTTTACGAATTATCCGAAAAGAATGAGATCTCTTCTTACTTGATCTCTACTCTGGCAAATTGGTCCAGTTCTACTTGCCAATGATCTATCATATTTTTTAGGACAGATACTACCTGTTCGGAAGGAACATCGTAATTATCGGAGGAGAATGCGTCGGTTTCTTGAAATCCTTCTATATTTTTCAGATCTTCTCCTTCCGCTCTGAATCTATAGATCTCGAATTCTTCTGCACCTCTTGCTTCTCCGTTCTTAATGAAAAAGGGTTTGATCAGGCTCATTCTATATTTTCCGAAACGAAAACCCTGCAAAGATTGCAGGAATTTATAAGTACCTAAAGCCAATTCCAATTTCATATGATCTGAGTATTTTTCGGAACCTAGAAATGTAAGTGCAGAAGTTCCTCCGAATCCTAAGTACACCTCATATTTAGTGCCCTTATCGTCTTGGGTTTTGATGAGATCGATTTCTTTTAATCTTTCACCGAATAAAGCGAATGCTGCCATTTTGATCTTTTCTTCTTCGTTTAATTGCGCGTCGGAAAGTATCGTTCTTACTTTTTCTTGAGGTGATTTGGAACAAGAAGAGAATTGAAAAAGCGCCAAAAGGGCTAATAGTAAGTAAACAGTTGTTTTCATAAAAATTCTAAAATCGAAAACTGATCTGCCTTTTAATATGACTTATTTTCCGAAAAAAATCCATCGATAAAAATGCAATTTTGGCGTTCAAGCCTTCAAGTAACGATTTTTTTAGGAAGAAACAATCATCGACTCCCTATCCCTTAAGGTTAGGCTTATTGTCGTTAGATTAAATCTTATTATTTTGCTATAATCGTCCGACGCTCCCTCCGTTATATGTCAGAGCCATGGAAATAAATTTCCATATTTATTGAGAATTGATGTAAAACGACTTAACGTTGACGTGTCCGGAATAATCCGTTATTTGAATGGTTAATCGTTAGCCGAAACAGGGTCATCCCCGGACGAAGAAATTTATTAAAAAAACAGCAACCTAATACGAGTTTTGTCAAAAAATTTTATGTTGTGTTATGCGGAAAATTAAAAACACTTTACTACTTTTGTAAGAATATAACTGTTGTTACGTCAGTTAACATTTATGAAACCAAAGAAAGTCACTAACGATGATTTGGAAAAGATCATCGCCGGGGTAAAAACTCAAGCTGTTGAAGCGATCGGTAATTACCTCTACAAAGGATTTCGGATTCAGGTTAGTAAATACAACCTGTCTGGGGCGGAGAGGGTTCAGCTCCTTTACCAAAGGAGAAGGAAAGAAGGTCTTTGTATCGTCTGCGGCACTAAAGTAGGTAAAAAAAATCCGTCTACTGGCAGGTTGTATCGCCTCTGCGAATTCCACCGGAAGAAAATAGATAAAAAAAAGTAGTTCATAAAATCCGGAAAACGGCTGATAATCTATAAAGAGCTTTTGCTCTGGTAGGTACTCTTGTTTTCCGGATTTTATTTTAAGAGCATACGTTTTCCTTTTTCGAACAATGCTTTCAGAACGTTTCGCCTCTCCCGAATCCTAATCTTTTTCCTTATACTTTTTTCAGTCTCCTTCTCCACATTCGGCCAAGGGGAAAATCCTTCCAAACAAGGGCCATCCGATCCGGATATTCTGTTTAGGATCGCCGAAGAAGCCTATAAGGACCGTCGATTTTACAAGTCGGCTGAAAGTCTTCGTAACTTCCTGGTACTTTATCCAGGGAATCCTAAAAAAAACAGGGTACTTAACCTTCTGAAAGATTGTTTTCTGAAATTGGATCGCCCGGAGAAAGCTTTAGAAGTCAGTCTGGATCTTTATAAAATGGAACCGACTGGAGAATTCGGATTAGAATCCTACTTGGAAGCCGGGCGCCTCCTGGCCAAGATGGGAGAAATCGACCAGGCGAAGCAGATTTTCTCCTCTATTTGCAGACAATCTTACTCCAGAGCCATGGCAGAAAAAGCCGCCCTGGAATTCTCCGGCATCGATCTACTTTCGGATGGGGAAGAACCTTCTCCGGAAGGGGAATCTTGTCGCGAAAAATAAGGAAATACTCGGATTTCGGTCCGAATTCTCCGATCGCGAGCCGATACTAGTTTATAGTTGAATTCCCACGGAAGAAATTTTTAATCTCTGGTAAGTATGTCCAACGGCTTCTTTCAAATCGTGAATTACCCGAAAGGGTCCTATGTCATCGTCGAAGGCAAGAAAGAGGCACACAATTTCTTTATCATCCGACAAGGCAAGGTCAGGGTCGCCCGCGAAAACCAAGTAGTAGGAGAGGATCCGAACCAACTTTTGGGCCCGGGGGATTTTTTCGGTGTTGTCGCTGCGATGAGCCAACACGCTCAGATCGAATCTGCGATAGCTCTTACCGATGTTTCTTTAATTCAGGTAAGTTATGATCAGTTTGGAACTCTGATCCAAAAAAATACTCCGGTAGCGATGAAGATCATTCGCTACTTTTCGATGAAACTCAGACAGTTCGACTCTACGATCACTCGTCTGTCTTTCCGTACTGCAATTGAAGAAGACCCGAATCAGTTGTTTGCGATCGGTGAGTATTACTTTAACCAGAAGAACACTCTTCATGCCGCATACGCATTCCAAAAATATCTGCAATATCTTCCTAACGGTCAGTTTGCCACTCAGGCAAAATTGAAATTACAGACCGTTAATCAACCGGTTGCTCCTTCTCCGATAGATTATACCAAGTTCAATCGTGCGTACGGCGATAACGAAATGATCTTTTGCGAGCATGAGCCTGGTAGAGAATTGTATATCATCCAGCACGGAAGAGTGAAGATCACTAAGATCGTAGACTCTAACGAAGTGCTTCTCGCAGTTTTACAAAGCGGGGATATCTTCGGAGAAATGGCACTTTTAGATAATAAACCTAGATCCGCGTCGGCGATTGCCTGGGGTGAAGTGCAACTCCTTGCGATCAATAAGGCAAACTTCGAGGGAATGGTCAAGGCTCAGCCTCAATTGGCGACAAGGCTAATCACTCTTCTTTCGGAAAGGATTTGGACTGCATATAAACAGCTCGCTAACTTGCTTATTTCCGATCCTCAGGGAAGGATCGCCGATACGTTACTCACTCTTGTGGAGAAAAATAGGGTCAAAGTTATTCCTAAATCCACCTACAATTTCGAGATCGGTACTAAAGACTTGATCAAGATGGTGGGATTGACGTATCCAAAGGACGAGAACTTGGTTCTGGATCTGATCTCCAAAAACAAATTTATCAAATTAGATCAGGGGAAAATTTCCTGCACGGATCTTGTAGAATTGGAAAAATTAGTACAAGCGTTCCGGAAAAAATCCCAGATAGACGCTAAGATCAAAAAACGTGCTTAAAGTGCCCATATTGAGAGGCTCGCTTACGCAAAGCGGTCCTTAGATATTGATCCCGAAAGCTTTACAGTCAGCTTTAATCATAATCTCTACTAGTTCTTTGAACTTGACCTTAGGTTCCCAACCTAGTTTTGCTTTTGCTTTTGCAGGATCTCCTATCAGAAGATCCACTTCGGTCGGTCTGTAAAAAGAAGGATCTACTTCGATTAAAAGTTTTCCGTCTTTCTTATTATAACCCTTCTCTTGGTCTCCCTTTCCTTTCCATTCTACTTGAATGTCCAGATGTCGGAAGGATTCTTCTATAAATTCTCTGACGGTATGAGTTTCGTTGGTGGCCACAACGTAATCGTCCGGCTCTGATTGTTGTAACATCATCCACATCATATTTACGTAATCAGGTGCATATCCCCAGTCTCGTTTTGCGTCCAGGTTCCCTAAATGGATCGGCCCACCTTTTCCGGAAACCAGGCCCGCGACTCCGAGAGTGATCTTTCTGGTTACAAAACCTTCTCCCCTTCTTGGAGATTCATGATTGAATAAAATTCCGTTAGAAGCATGTAATCCGAATGCTTCTCTATAGTTTACTACCGCCCAGAATGCGTATAATTTTGCGACTGCGTAAGGAGATCTAGGATAGAAGGGAGTTTTTTCGTCCTGAGGAACGGCCTGCACTTTTCCGTACAATTCGGAAGTAGAAGCTTGGTAGAATCTGGATTTGACTCCTGTTTGTTTGATCGCATCTAAAATTCGTAAAGTTCCGACTGCGTCCACTTCCGCTGTGTACTCGGGGACTTCGAAAGAAACTCCCACATGAGATTGTGCGGCTAAGTTATAAATTTCATCCGGTTGGACTTTTTCTAGGACCCGGTTTAGGTTACTGGAATCGGTTAAGTCCCCGTAATGCAGAAAAAGGTGAGGATTTCCTCTTAGATGTTCGATCCGATCCCGATTTAAGGAACTGGTTCTGCGAACGATCCCGTGTACTTCGTATTTTTTTTCCAAAAGAAGTTCGGTAAGATAGGATCCGTCCTGTCCAGTAATCCCTGTAATAAGCGCCTTTTTCATTCTGGAACCAAAAACCCCGGCTTTGTTATTGGGGCAAGAAGGATTAGATTACCGAACCGGTCTCAAATTCCACCTTTTGTGGGACTTCCAACAAGGGGTTTAAACCGTCCCTTTTACCCAATTTTTCTTTCTGAATTCATATATAAAAATCAGGGAAAGTGATGCGATCCAAACGAATATTGCGGCCCAGATCCCAAGAGTTCCGCCTTTCCATACGATCCCGAAAAGATAAGACAGTGGAAGCATTACTACATACGTAAGAAGAATATAGATCCTAAAGACATAGTTCTGTAGACCGGCTCCTCTTAAAGCGGCACCGATAACCATGTGGTAAGCGTCTCCGATCTGAATAATTCCTAATAATAGTAACACAGGATAACATTCTTCCACCAGGGCTTGGTCCCTGGTCATCGCATACACGATCGTTTTTCCTAAGAAGATAAAACATAAACCGATGAATCCCATTACATGCGCGGAAATAAATGCGGAACGAAATGCCGAATGATATGCTAGTTTATATTTTTTGGCTCCCATGGCTTGCCCTAAGATCGTGGTCGCGGCTACTCCGAATGCGTATCCGGGTAAAAATGCAAAACTTAAGGTAGAAAACAAAACATTGGATGCTGCGACCGCAAGTACCGAGATCAATCCTTGGATCTTGGAGAAGATCACAAATGCAATATTGACAAATCCTTCTTCAAAGCCGGGAGGGAGCCCTACTTTGAAAATTTCGATCAAATGTTCTTTGCTGGGGAGAAGGTTTACTCCTTCGAAATATTCTCCTAATTTATAATAAAAAAAGAATATAGGGAATACTAAGAGCCCGGCTAGGCCAGCGATGGAAGATGCAAGGCCTGCTCCTCCGATCCCCATCGGAGAAAATCCTAGGTTTCCGTAGATCAGCATCCAATTAAAGATTATGTTTGCGATAGTAGTTACCGCCATCGAAACAAATCCTGCCTTGGTAAATCCAAGGCCGTCCATAAATCCTCTAAAACAGAATCCTAAAAAATAAAATCCGCTGCCTATAAATCTAAAGTATAAATATTCCGTTCCGAGCGCGTTGACCGTTCTTTCTGGACCGATCCAAAACATAAGCTCTTCTGAAACCCAAGGGCCGGATATGGATAGGATACATCCTAAAAATACGGAAAGATAAAGTGTAGAAACTCCTACTTTTCCGATTTCGGATTTTTTACCTTCTCCAAATCTTCTTGCGACTATGATCTGCACTCCCATGGAAAATCCGATTAGGAATGCAACAAGAGTATAATAACAGGTCCCGCCTATGCCTATGGCCGCGATCGCATTTTGGCCTAAGTATCCGACCATAACCGTATCCGTGATCCAAACTAAGGATTGGCTAAGCATTCCGAAAACAACCGGTAACGCTAAGGAAAGGATTTTAACGTTTAATCTGCTTGGGCGATAGAGTCTGAGAATTTTTTTATATAAAGGATCCAAGTAGTTTCCAGCTTTGAAAGGAGGGTTGTGCGAACAACATTTTTTCGATGAAAAACGGTTTATCCCGGTAACGATAGAGTTAGGATGACTTAAAAGTGTAGAAGGATACATGGACTCGAATCTAGGATTTGCAGATCTTCATAATCATTTATACGGTAGTCTGAAACCTGAACTTCTTAGGCAGATCGGATTGAATAATCCTTCCCCTCGTTGGGAAATTTTTACGAAACCTTTCCAGGAACTTTACGGTAGGTCCATTAACGCTGCGACATTCTTCGAAGATTATAAATCTTTGGAAGATTTTAAAAAGATCTACTTATTCAATCACCAAGGTCCTTTTCCCGAATTCCAGGCAAAGTTTAACCTGATCATTGCACTTTCTAAATTTGATCCTCAAGAGATCAAATTTGTATCCAAACATATAAGCAAGGACCAATACGAAGAAGGAGTAACTTTTGGAGAATATCGTATCATGTATTCCCCGCTCGAAACCTATGAAGGAATTTATTCTAAAACGTTAGCTGCCTGCGAAGGTTTTGAAGATGCGGAGTCCGAACTTTCAGGGAAGGCTAAATCCCGCTTAGTAGTTTCCTTGCACAGGGACGGAGAAATATTCAAAGAATACGAAATACTAAAAGAGATGATGGAGAAAGACGCCCTCATCAAAAAGTATCTAGTCGGATTAGATTTTTGTTATATTGAAGAAGGTTTTCCCCCGAAAGGGAAAAGGGAATTTTTGAAAGAAGTGCAAAAAGATAATATTGCGGAAACTTCTACAGCACTTGCGGTTCTTTATCATGTAGGGGAATCTTTCTTGGATAAAACTCTCCTTTCCGCGTCTCGATGGGTTGTAGAAACGGCTGAATGGGGGGCACATAGACTAGGGCATGCAATCGCAATCGGTTTGGATCCCTATGCATATCTTGGTAAAAAAGTTTTAGAACCGGTGTCCGAAAGAGAAGACACACTCAAATTCCAATTGGATCATTGGGAAGAAATTTCCAAATACGGAGAATTACCACCCAAAAAAAAGTTGGAATCCGAATTGGATTCGATCCGACATAAGGAGAAGGTGGAAATTTCCGTTACTGAAAACCTGGTCTCTGAAACAAAGGTTTTTCAAGAGTATTGTATGGATCGGATCAAAAATACAAACGCGGTCATCGAGTCATGCCCTAGTTCCAATGAGTATATCGGAATGGTACGAGATAAGGCTCATCATCCGTTAATCAGATTCGCTCAGAACGATCTGAAATTTACCATCTCTACCGACGATCCCGGGATTTTCGGGACCAATATTAAAGAGGAATATGATAAGGCGGAACGTTTAGGATTGGACTCCGGACTTTTGGAAAAGGTTAGAAAGAATTCTTTTCAATATACATCCGAAGTCCTTTCCGGAAGGATGAGATCCGAACAGGGAGCAGTGCTCTAAAGATGAGATCTTATTCTTTATTAAACAAGTTAGCTGCTCTTTGTATTATCTTAGCGTTTTCTTTTCCGATATTCGCTCAGAACCAAAGCGATTTTTCGGATCCGTACGATTATAATTTAAGAAATTATAAGGATGAAAAATCTCCTGATGGATTTAGGGAATATTCTCTTCCTCCTAAAATGGATAAACCTACTTTGGTAAATCCAAGAAATGTGCAAGTTCCTTTCCAAACTGGTTTGCCCATTTCTTCGGGGAGCCAAGGTACCAGAAGGACTACGAACCCGGTCCAAGGTAGAAATGACGAAGGTCTCTTTAATCCGGTCACTGGAGAAGTGAATACCGAGGCTTTGCAACGACAACAAGAGCAGGCAAGAGATCGCAAAAGAAAATTAGAAGAATTCGGGAACGATCCTCAACCTTATACCGAATCCAGGCTTCGTCGTTTTTCGATCATATTTTTTATGACACTTCCGATCGCCGCCGGTGTAGCGTATGGTGCGTTATCCGCCGTAGATCCGGGGTATCAAAAAACATTCGAGGGAGGATGGATCGTATTCGGTGTGGCTTCCACTCTTGCATTGGCAAATGCTTGGTTGGATCTAAGGGATTATGATCGTATGAAATTGGAAAACCAACCGCAAAGCCCGACTCCGAATCCGACTGTACCGGATAAACTTTCCGAAACGATCCATCCTAAAACGATCCCAGGATACGGATTGTATTCCAGAAATATGGAATACAGAATGGAATTCGAATTTTTTAGCACTCGTTTCTGATAAAATATGAATCCTCTTTTAGACCCCGATGTACGGACAAGAATAGTTTCCGAATGGGAAAGGGTCTCGCTCTTTTTTGAAGAGAATATCAAACCTTTCTTACGGTTTATATTCGGGGTCTTAGGGATTATTTCTCTTTTTATACTGATCTTTTTATACGGATTTTATTATCCGCCTGAATGGGTCCATCCACTTCGTTTAGTTACGCTAACTATCGTTTGGTATTTGGTAATCTATGAATTTTTGAGTTTTATATTCACGTTAACTCCGTATCGCGATTATTTAAAGTTTCATAAAATAGAGGCCTTTGTTGTCCTAATAGTGATCTTACAGTTCTTCTTCGAGGAAAAGATTGAATCGATTCTTTCTCAACAAAGAACGGAAGAAGTCGTACTCTTGTTCTTATCCTTAAGCCAATTGACTTTGGCATTCGGAGGGTTTGCGCACTTTTTACGAAGAGCTAGACTTTCTCTCGGAAAAATTTCTCCTTCCTTGGTAATGACAGCAAGTTTTGCGATCTTGATCTTTTTAGGAACCGCTGCCTTATGCCTTCCTAGAGCAGAAGCAAGACCGATCCCATTAGTGGATCTTTTTTTCACTGCGGTGAGTGCGGTTTGTGTCACAGGTCTTAGTACGATAGATGTTTCTCAGGATCTGACCGGGACCGGACAGGTGATCTTGATGGTGCTTGTGCAGTTAGGCGGTTTGGGACTGATGACTTTGACCGTATTCTTCGCATTGGTCTTAGAAGGACAAGTTTCCGTTACGGAAAAACTGATCGTTAAGGATCTATTTAGCCAAGAAACCATTGGAAGAGCGGGTTCCATCTTAAAACAGGTTGCTTACCAGACATTTGCGATAGAAGGGGTAGGTTCCGTTTTTTTATATTTAACATTTCCTAAAGAGTTGGGATTTTCACAAAGAGAACTTATCTTTCAGTCCGTATTTCATTCTATAACAGGATTTTGTAATGCAGGGTTTGCACTTTTTCCTAAAGGACTAGCGGACCCCCATTTGAAGGGGTCTTATTCATTACTTTCCGTATTAATGGTCCTGATCGTATTCGGAGGCTTAGGATTTCCCACGGTAAATCAACTCTTGAAAAAAATCAGATTCGATGGAGAATCTTTTAGACATCGTTTTTCTTTGGGCTCTAAACTTATCCTTATTACGACCGTCATTCTATTACTCTTTGGCTGGATTTCCTACTGGGTATTGGAAAAAAATTACAGTTTGAAGGACTTATATTGGTACGACCAGGCATTCCATTCTTTATTCTATTCGGTTACCGCAAGGACTGCAGGATTTAATACTTTGGACATCTCCTCCATGGGAATACCTATGGTGTTCGTGAGCCTATTTCTGATGTGGGTGGGCGCTTCCCCAAATTCTACAGGAGGTGGGATCAAAACTTCCACATTGGCGCTTGCCGTTTTACAGTTTTATCAATTTTTTACCGGAAAGGAAAGAGTGGATGTTTTCGGAAGAACCGTCGCGGAAAATTCTCTTTCCAGAGCCTCCGTTGCAATCGTACTTTCTATGTTTATAATATTCTTAGGTATCTTTTTTTTGGTCTGTTTCGAGAAACCTTTACCATTTCTAGATATTTGTTTCGAAGTAGTTTCCGCTTACGGGACCACCGGTCTTTCTAGAGGGGTCACTTCTCAGTTAGAGGATCCCGGAAAACTAATTTTGTGTTTTGTAATGTTTGTGGGAAGGGTTGGAGTGCTAACCGTATTATTGGCTTTTGTTCCGAAACGGAAACCCAGAAGATATTGGTATCCGGAAGAATATGTCGTGGTCGGTTAAAGGAAGGTTCGAATGAGAAAGAAAAGGATCGCAGTCATAGGCCTCGGAGATTTCGGGATCGAACTCGTAAAAAGATTATACGAAGACGGGCAAGAAGTCACCGCAGTCGATCAGGATAAAAACAAGATAGATCGTATTAGAGAATTTTCGACTTACTGTGTAGCGATCGATTCCACGGACGAATCCGAATTGAAAGAACACGGTTTGGACGAAATGGACGCTGTCGTATTGGCAATCGGGGATAATTTCGAAAATCTGATCGTGACAGCGGATGCTTTAAAAAAAATAGGAGCTATCAATATATTCGCCCGTTATCAGTCCGATCTGAATAAAAGAGTTTTGCAAATGTTAGGAATTGAGAACTTATTCAACCCGGAAGAACAAGCGGCTCATTCTATGGCGGAACAACTTGCTAATAGCAGTGTAAAAGGTGTCACCTTGCTTGGACAAGATTATAGGATTTTGGAAGCCATGGTCCCGAAACATATGCAAGGTAAAACGGTACAAGGAGCCAAACTCAGAGAAGATTGGAACTTAAATCTGATCACAGTCAAAAGACCTAAAAATACCAGAAGAAAATCTGACCGAAAAGACGAAGAAGTTTTAGGTATTCCTTCTCCTAATCTTGTATTGGCTGAAGGGGATATACTAGTGCTGTTCGGAAAAACGGAAGATCTGGAACAAATGATCGGAATTCGTTAGGTAGGTTTGTAGGTCCTTTTGAAATTTTCAAACTAAACTACCGAATTTTAAATGAAAACGATTCGATTTGGGAGTAAAATCCAATTCGATCCGGTCGAAATAATGTTATGAGAGTTCTGGTCCTCTTGCTATTATTAGGATTCAATTTTTGTTCTCCTCTCCAGGTAAAATTCCAGGTAGAGGTGGAAAGATCAGATCATATCCGCTACTACGAAAAAACCTACGCGTTTCTTCCGTTTTTAGGCCAAGCGCCGCCTATTCTGATCCGCGAGAACGAAGACTTGATCCGTGAAAAATTTGCGGAGAAGGGTTATAGGGAAGTGGATATTTCCAGAGCGGACCAATTAGTACATTATGATATATTAATTTTTCCGAGAGGAAGTGTGATCGATCATAAAGCGGATCTGGGCGCCTTCGGTGGATGGACTAGCGCCAGAGGGATGAGATACCACTCTTACGGCGGAACTTCCAGCCGATTAGCCGCAGTGCCTATTTTAGGGAGTGCTGGAGGATATTCCCCTTTTGCATTTATGGGAAATTTCGGCAATTCTCGGATTTCAGGTTCCAGCCCTTATTATGAAAACTTTTACGATGTGATCTTTAAAATAGTGATCTATGACGGAAAACGTTATAGAGGACTTCCTTCCAGCGTACTTTTAAAAGCAAACGTGGAAGGAGAAGGTAGGTCCGGGCCGATGTTCGATGTGATCCCTTATCTGATCACAGGTTTTTTTAAATCATTTCCTAATTTCGCCGGAGAAAAGCATGAAGTCATCTCCGAAGAGGAAGTTTGGAGAGGCGATTGATTATCCCATCGGATAAGGGATCTTTTTAGAGACCTCGTCTATCTTTTTTAAAATATCATCCGATAGGATCAAATTTGCGGCCTTTAAACTTTCTTCCAATTGTTCTACAGTGTTGGCCCCGATAATGGTAGAAGCCACGTAATCGTGTTGTTTGGACCAAGCAACCGAAAGAGTGGTCACGCTGATCCCTGCCTCCTTTGCGATTTCCATCAGATCTTTTGTAGAAGCAAGTGTGCCTTCGTTCAAAAAACGATTCGCCATTCTTCTTTGTCTTTCCGTAGGAAGTTTTGCATAACGCGTAAATCTTGCGTTTTCGGGTGGAGTAGGTCCGTTGTATTTTCCTGTCAGAACACCTCCTGCTAAAGGAGAGTAAGGAAGAAGGCTGATCTGCTCTCTTCTACAAATATCGGAAAGAGCATCTTCGAACCTTCTGTTCAGAATGCTGAAATTATTTTGGATGGATTCGTACCTTGCAATTTTATTCGTGCGGGAAACTTCCAGGCTTTTCATGGTTCCCCAGGCGGTTTCGTTGCTACTTCCTATATATCTGACTTTGCCTTCGTCTATCAATTCGGTCAAAGCTTCCAAGGTTTCTTCGTATCCGAAATCATGATCCGGCCAATGAGTTTGGTATAAATCTATATAATCGGTTCCGAGTCTTTTTAGACTACCTTCGATCGCAACTTTGATATTTCTGCGATCTAATGCGGTCTTACCTTCTCTCACAGGAGGAGTAAACCATCCATGACCCGGTCCACAAACCTTGGTGGCGATCAGAATAGATTCTCTCTTTTTAGTCTTCAGCCAATTGCCGAAAATTTTTTCAGTGGCGTGAACGTACTCCGCTTCCGGAGGAACAGGATAGATCTCCGCAGTATCATAAAAATCTATACCTGAATCGAAGGCCTTATCCAAAATACGATGCGCTTCCTTTTCATCACAAGTGGAACCGAAAGTCATGGTGCCCATACAAATTTCGGAAACCACCATACCGGTTTTTCCAAGCCTTCTTTTTTTCATTCTTACCTCTTTTTATTTTCCTTCCGCCCAGGATTCTTTCCTGGGATCGGCCCCGCCGTATAAAATTCCTGTTTTAGGATCTTTTAAAGAAATACAGGGAGCTCCGAAATCGTATTCCCATTTTTCCCTTTCTTTGACTTCGTAACCGAGAGCTTCAAGACCTTTTCCTTCTTTTTTATAGATCTCTTCTTCTAATTCTATTCTTCCAGGATAATATTTATGAGGGGAGAAGGCGTCCGGCCAGTTTAAGGAACGGAAACGAGGAGCATTAACCGCGTCTTGCGGGTTCATTCCGAAAACAACTAGATTTAAGAATACCTGGACCACCGCTTGCGTTTGCATGTCTCCGCCCGGGGTTCCAAAACTCATCCAGAATTTTCCGTCCTTGAATACCATCGATGCGTTAGGCGTAATTGTAGGTCTTTTTCCCGGGACCAGCGAGGAAGGATGGTTCGGATCCAAACGGAACTGGGTCATTCTAATCCCTAATGTAATATCACCTTCGATAATAGGAGATTGAGGGAAATCACTGGGAGTTAAGGATAAAGAATTTCCTTTAGAATCGATGATACTTAAATAAGTCGTATCTCTTCCTATTTTTCCGGATTCCGTTCTTTCCCAAAAACTGGGAGTAAGATCCAAAAAAGTTTTTTCATCCAAAACGATCCGTTCTTCTTTTGGATATGTGATCATTTTTGAATTTGCAGCAGATTCGAATAAGAATGGATCTCCCGGAGGAGGAGTTTTTCCGAAAGCTTTGGATTGTAATAATTTCCTTCTTTCTGCCGCGTACTCTTTGCTAAGAAGGCCCTTCTCCGGAACGGAAACATACGCCGGGTCTCCGAAATATTTTTCACGATCCGCCATCGCGAGTTCGATCGCCTGCACCACCGTATGAACATACTCCTTGGAATTATGGCCCATGGATTTAAGATCTATTCCTTCTAAAATTTGGAGGACAATCGGAACAACTGCTCCTTGGTTCCAAGTCCGATTGGAGAAGATGGTATAAGGTCCGTAATTTCCATGTAAAGGGACTTCCCAGTCGGCGCTATATCTCGCTAGATCCGATTTTACCATGGTGCCGTCATGTTCCGCATGAGCCTTAGCGATCTTATCAGCGATCGGTCCTTTATAGAAATAATCTCTTACCGCTTCTAAAGAATCTGCGCGGTTTTTTCCGGAAGAAGAAGCGGCCTTTTCAGCTTCTGCCAACTCTTTCAGTGTTGCGGATAACGCAGGCCTTTTGAATTTTTCTCCGAGATGGAGCGGTTTCCACCATTTGTCTCCGACATAAATTTTTGCATTGTAAGGAAGTAAAAATTTGAGGCCTAATCTTTTGAAAACGCCTATGTTCAGATTCCTCATTAGAATTCTATGAACCGGGAATCCTTCTTCCGCAATTTGAATGGCGGGCTTACTCACTTCTTCAAAAGATCTCGTACCATACTTTTTCAGCAACGCGACTATCACATCCGGAGAAGCTGGAACCAATTGAGAGGAATATTTTAACATTGGAATGGACTCATGCCCTCTAGACTTAAAATATTCTATCGTAGCCTTTGCGGGCGCTGTTCCAACTCCGATATAACTATGTACTTTTTTATCCGCCTGGTCGTAGTAAAGTAGAGGAGCTACGCCGGGAAAAGACGCCTCTTCTCCTTGGGTCACATTCAGAACTAAAAGTGCTGCCACTCCTGCATCCGCGGCATTCCCGCCTTTTTCCAAAATTTCCAACGCAACTTTGGTGGCCAAAGGATGACCGCTTGCCACCATAATCTTGGACCCTTGGGCTGTGGGTCTTTCCGTATGATACGGATCTTGGAAACTCATTGTCTCTTCCGGTTGGGAAGTCACGTAATAGAATATTACAAGAACTAGAACGATTACTAGGACCCCTGATAAGGAATACGTTAGGATTTTTTTCATGACCTTCCTCTTCACTGCGAGAGGATCTTTCTAATTCTTCCGAAAGAACGAGCAAGGTTTTTTTATGTTGGCAGGCGACGAAGGGAATCGGCGGAATTTAGTTATTCAAGAAGTTCTACTTTTCCGGAAATTGGAGTGATGGAGCGGATCTTGTCTTTTTTATAATCCAATTCGTATAGAGTGTAATTATTATAAGGTCTGTATTCCTGGTCCTTGGATTGTTTTACGAACTCAGGATCTCCTAAAAAATAAACGGATCCGTTTTTCACCACAGGAAAACAGCCTACAAAAGAAGAATCGTATCTTTGTTTGGTTTTTAGATCTACTACGACGATGTTTCCCAATTTTCCGTCCGCTCTTTCCGTGAAGGATAGGACTTTTCCATCAGGACTAAAACTGATGTTCACTTGTTCCTTATTTTCCATAGGTTCTTTGGACTGAGGATTTACTGGAAAAGGATAGAATGGATCCGAGAACTTAACCAATTCTCCTGTCAAAGAAGGAAGTTTATAAAGACGATTTTCCTTCTCCGTCGCTACACGAACTATAACTAGATCTTCCGCAACCGTATATACGTCAGTGATCTGTAGTTTTCCACTTTCTATCCAAGCTAGGGTTTTTAATTCGGTAGTTTCTAAGGAATATTTGTGGATCGGAACTCGTAAAGATTCCTCCCCATGTTCCGAGTAACGTACTTCGTTGCCAATTAGCACCAAATTTTTTTGGTCCGGAGAAACGAACGGTTGGTAACCGGGAAGGGACTTTATCTCCTTCTCCTTTTCATAATCGTATAATACGGTTTCCCATCTATCCGAATTTTTTCTGGAGAAGATCACGATGGATTTATCTTTCAAGAATCCGCTATTTCCGGGGAACGCGTCTCTTGTTCCTTTAATTGTTTTCACTTTGGAGTTGGTTAAGTTTAATAAATTCAGATCTTTGGAAGTTTTAAACAGAATATAGTTCTGTTTCCGAAAGACCGGGATCCCTTTTTCTTGGGTTCCGGTATAAACCAATCCTGTTTTCCCGTTAATCGAAGAAATGGTGATCAGTCTTAAGATCCCTTTGTCTTCCTGTACGGCATATACAGGACTCATAAGAGGAACAGGCGTAGGAGTGACAGAGAAGATCGGGTTTTGTAAGATCGATAGTATACAGATAGATCCGAGAATTCGGAGGAGAGCAAGGTTCAGAAGTTTATTTTTAGATGGTTCCTTCGCTTGCATACAGTCACTCTCCGAAAAAAACCAGGTTTCGTCAGTAAAATTTATTCGATCGAATCCGGCGAGTTTCCCCAAAGAGGATATCAGGTCAACGTTTGATCTCGAAAGTCCTAAACGTACCTTTAGCGTCTTCCCAGTGGATCGTAGCTTCCGTTACTTTGGCTTTAGAAGGGCCTCTTTGAACTGCCTTGTATAAATCTTCGATAAAAATTTTGTCTCCTTCCACTACAACTTCCACTTCTCCTGTAGGAAGATTCATCGTGTAACCTTTGAGTCGGTTCTCTTGCGCTCTTTGTAGCACAAAATATCTAAAACCAACTCCTTGTACGGTTCCTCGGATCCTAATTTTCGCTCTAGATTCGTTTTTTGCAGCCATTCAGTTATTGAAACTCCTACAACTAAATTATACTTTTTCATTCTTGAGAAGAAGCCTTATTTACCATCCAAGAAGAGAAATCCTGTAAAAACTGCCAAAGGATCTCTTTAGATTCTTCATCCGCTTCCCAGTCTTTGATCGCCTTACGGTAGCAGGAAAGCCAAACCCTTCTTGCTTTTTCGTCGATCGGAAATGGAAGATGTCGGGCCCTCATTTTTGGAGGTCCGTATTTTTGAACGTAATAGGGCGGACCTCCCAGGACTTGCACCATAAAGTCCGCAGACTTTACTTTGCTCTCTTCCAGATTTTCCGGAAACATCCAACGAATTTCACTGACTGCTATTTGATCATAAAAAACGGAAACAAGTTCCCGAATGGGATCTTCTCCCACTTTAGCAAATAATTCTCTAAGGCGAGGACTCGGAGGTGGAGGTCCTCCGGGAGGGGTATAAAACGTCGCGCTCATGCAGAAGACCCATTCTTCAAAAAGTCCAGTATCTTAGGTTCAAACTCATGGACTAGTTTTTGATACACATCTTTTTTAAATGAGACCACGGTCGAAAGGCATTCTTGGAAAGGGATGAATCGAACTCTTTCAAACTCTTGCTCATGTGCCGTTAGATTGCAGTCTTCCGCTCTACCATTCCAATAAAGAAGATACCATTTTTGGGTTTGGCCTTTATACTTTTTTAGATTAGAGCTTAAATGTAGGGACTCCGGAAAATCATAATTGATCCAACTTGGATATTCATATACGATCTCAGCGTTTTGGATGCCTACTTCTTCTAAAAGTTCTCTTTGAGCGGCTAAGTCAGGATCTTCTCCATCATCTATTCCCCCTTGAGGAAACTGCCAAGAGCCTTTAAAATTCAGTCTTTCTCCTACTAAGACCTCTCCCTTAGAGTTGAAGACCACCATTCCCACGTTCTTTCTATACGGTTTGTCCATCTTAGTAGAGATTTACTTTATTGATTCGAGAGACAAGCCTATAAAAAAATTTGGACCTAAAGTGATACTTAACTCAGGAAAATTTTTAAACAAGGCAAGACAGTCATTGAGACTCTGTTTCTTTGCAGTAGAAAAATATGATAAATCAATTGCGGATGGACAAGAAGAAGGCATAAGATTCTTTGGATTAATATTCCGATCCAATAGGAGGAGATAATTCTCACGATGTCGGTCAGATATAAAATTCGCAGACCTCGAGTATTTTCAGAGAAGGATTTCGAAATTCAGGAATCCAAGATACCCGGAATCGGAATGGGATTATTCTCCAAACAAGATTTGGTCAAAGGTGATACTATCGGGTTTTATACCGGAAGGGTCCTTGACGATAAGTCGGCCAATTCCGCCAAATACTGTGAGTCCAAATATTTACTTTGGATCTGTAAAGATCATTGGATCTATGGAGAAGGTAAAGAGTCCAACTATACCCGCTATATCAATCATAGTTCCAAACCGAATGTAAGATTAGTGGTATCTACTCGCTGGAAGACCGCAAGATTCGAAGCAATGCGAAAGATCAAAGCGGGCGAGGAATTATTCTTCGATTATGGAGATGAGTATTGGATCCATATAGATGTCTCTCCGGTGGAGCAGAACTAAGTTTCGATAGGACGCGATCGAAACTCCCGTATAACAACGAATAGTCAGTTTTTTTCCCAATAGAAACAAAAAGTTTCAGGGATCCGAATCATTAATTTTAATCATATTTTCCGCAAAGAGTGGATTCCCTTTAAACGATAAGGAATATTGGAGCCTGGAGTGCGGTTCTGAATTTTTTATCCGACATAAAGAACAGCGGGAGAGCTCCATATATTGAAAATAAGGAACTTCCTTATTGGACTTGGATCCTTCCGCTAATCTTGTTTTATTTCGCTTCCAAGGTATCTTTAGCCTTCCAAGTGGATACAGGGATCTCCATATCCTATCTTCCCATCCCAATCGGTATCATACTATGCTTTTGGTGGGGACCGGCTCGCACATTACCCGCGATGTATGCTAACGCATTGTTCAGCGCCAACCTCTGGGGACTTCACGATGTGGATAAATATCCCATCTATTGTCTTTGGGAAGTTTTGGCGGTGGGAGTTTCCTGGTTCTTTTTTATTAAATGGAAAAAGGGAAAATCTTGGCTACCTGACCTGAGAGAGATCGTAAGATTTTTACTCTGGGTGGCCTTTCCTGCTTCTTTATGTAACGGATTTTTGGTGGCGGGAGGACTTGTTCTATTCGGAGACCTCCCCCAGGATAAGTGGTTTGCATCTAGTCTATCCGGGTTAGTTGCCACTTTATTCGATACATTGAGTGTGTCCGCCCCTATCCTTCTATGGGTTACTCCTTGGATGGAGCTAAAAGGTTGGACAAAAACGGAAGGCGCTTGGGAAAACAGGGAAACTAGTTGGGATAGGAATAGGTTCAGAAATCTGAAGCCTAGAAAAATCGCGGAGATTATCTCGGTATTTCTACTCTGCGGGTTTTTCGGTGCGATCATACCTTCCTTAGAATATTGGTTCGTATTCGCGTTATTTGTTCTTTGGGCAGCATTGAGGTATGGGATTACCATGGCTCTTACTGCAAATATTTGGGTCCAAATAGTGACTTTAGTATTTCCTGCTCTGGTCGGTCGTTCCGAAAATTACCAATGGTTTAAGGACGATAAGCAGCTTATTTTTTTGATAAACTTGGGGATCTTATGTGTGGTCGCTTTGATAACTGGAAGAGCCACAAGCGATTCCAGAAAGGAACTTCAAAAAAGAAGAAGGATAGAAGGTAAACTTCTTCAGAGCCGAGAACAATATCGAAAGTTTTTCGAAGAAAATCTTTCCGCAAATTTTATCACGGACATCTCCGGAAATATTTTGGCCGCGAACTCTTCCTTTCTAAAGATGTTCGGGTTCGAGAACCAAACGGAAGCCTCTCTTCGGAATTTTGCCGATCTTTTTCCTTCTTATGAAGATTTTTCGTTCTTGTTACAAAAAATACGGATCAGCGCCAGACTCGAGACCCACGAAGTATTCTTTCAGGATAAGAACGGACTCCCTATCCATACGACGGGAAATTATTTCGCTACATTCGATAAGTCGGGAGGTATAGATTCTGTCCGAGGGTATCTAATGGATGATACTCTCCGTCGTAAGTTGGAAGACCAACTTATAGAATCTAAAAAATTGGAAACGATCGGGACATTGGCAGGGGGGATCGCTCACGATTTTAATAATATCCTGCAGATCATTTCCGGTTATGCGACCAGGATACAATTGGAGTCCTCTAAATTCGCTTCTCTATTGGAAATGTCCCGTTCCATTAATGCGGCTGCAGGAAGGGGAGCGATCATAGTTCGAAGACTGCTTTCCTTGGCAAGAAAGGGAGGAGGTGGATTTAAGACCATATTTGCGGACCAGCTGATCAACGAAACGATCGATCTTTTACTTCCTACATTCTCCGAAAAAATAAAATTCAAAAAAGAATACAAAGAAGGACTTCCAATAATCGTAGGGGATTATTCCCAATTAGAACAAGTGCTTATTAATCTATGTTTGAATGCGAGAGATGCGCTTCCGAATGGAGGAGAGATCTCGATACGTGCCTTTGGTGTACAAGGAGCAAATATCAGGGAATCTTTTCCACTTTCGGAACCGGCAGATTATCTTTGTATAGAAATTTCGGATAACGGAGAAGGAATGAGTGAAGAAACTAGGAAAAGGATATTCGAACCTTTCTTCACAACAAAAAACAAAACCCAAGGTAGTGGGCTTGGATTGTCCATGGTATATGGGATCATGCAAAATCATGAAGGAATGGTGCAAGTAAGTTCGCAATTAGGAACCGGAACGAGTATTCGATTGTTCTTTCCGGTGGCCAAGACCAAAACCTCCCAATTAATGGAAAAGCCTACGAAAGGGTCTCAGAGATCTACAGGTATCATTTTGGTTGTGGAAGAATCCCCTTATTTATCGGAAATCCTACAAGACCAAATGTCGGCCTTGGGGTTTAGATTGATCAGCGCGGATAGCGTTAAAAAGGCTCATGAAATATTAAGTAAATTCAAGTCTTCAGCGGTTTTGACCGTGATCGATCTGGATTTTGAAAATCTTTCTTCCTTGGAATTTTTAGAAACGATCAAAAAAGAATGTCCGGAGTTGAAAATTTTGGTCTCCGGAACGGATTTCGGGGATGAAACAAAAGAAAAACTTTCTGCACTCGGAATTAACGATCTTCTGGAAAAACCCTACAAGATCCGCGACCTGATCGAATTCTTTTATACGAAAAGTTTTTAGGGTTAAGCCGCCTTTTCTTTTACTTTAGCGTTCTTAAAGAAAAATGCAAAACCCTGCACCAAATCGTAGATAGCAGGTATCTGGGCCAAAGAGATCCCGACATCCCCGTGAGAGATCAAAGGAGTTAACACTAATTTGGATTTTTTTCGAGGAAGATTTTCTTTTAAGATCATTGCTTCTTTCGCAGGCACCACATTGTCCCCCAAACCGTGAACGATGGAAACATGGCAGTCCAATAAATGTAGCTTATCCTTTACTTGCAATTCCTGCAAAAAAGAACTTTGAGAGCCTGCATTGTCCAAGACCTCTTTCCAGATCCTCTCTCTGAAATTTTTATCTTCTCTAAGTTTGAAAAATACTTCCTTGTTTTCCGCGCTGATGTTTTCCAAAACTGTAGGAAGTTCCAAGGTGTCTCTGGAAAAACTTCCGTCTAACACACAGGCTTTTAAAGCGAACTCCAATTCTTGGTTGTCCGACTTTAGAGCATACTTTACGAAATTGTAAAGAAGGATCATTCTTCCGTATTCGTCGCCCTCATCCGATGTCATCACGTAATCCAAAGTGGATTTTACATCACAATACGCGCCGATTGTGAGTATGGAAGAGATCTTTTCTCCCACTTTCGGATCGGAGGCTGCGATGAGTCCCATACTTCCCGAAAAAGAAGGAGCGATATACGAAAGTTTTTGGTCCGGGCAATATTCTTTATTGGAAGAGATATGAAGTATCAGCTCTTTTATTTTTTCGATCGTTTCTTTTAAGATCCTGAATTGTGTTACTTCTACTAGTAACGGCGAAATGACAGTATAGCTGACTGCTGCTGCAGATCTACAAACCGCCGCGAATCTTGGGTCCTTATTTCCTAAGTAAGCCAATCCATTTACCGCTAAAATAGTTCCGCAGGATTTCCCCTTTGGAGTATAAAGAATTGCGGGGATCTCAAATCGATCCGTCTTAACTACGATCTCTTGTTCTGAGACTTTTGGCGGAGTCGGTAATTGGCAATGAAGAGCGAATTTAGCCGCCTTCCAGAAATATTTCATATTTGTATCCAAACCCGGACTCGTTAAGATCGGATAACAATTCGATGACGATTTGAAAAGTCGGGCGACTCACTCACTTTGCTCGTGATCGCGCTCTATGCTTCAATCCGCTTCGCTTTCCGCTACGATCGGTGTCGAACAGGGAGTCAATGTCTCCAGTTTTTTCTTCGCTCCTCTCTGTTTTTTTCTCTCGCAGAGGTGCGGAGAGTATAATTCTTCCAGTAGCCTGAATATTTCTCTTCTAAGTCTGGTTCTTCTTTTTTAGGAAATTGTTTTCAAAAGACTCTTTTTACCTTCCCGGCTTCGTGTGAAATATATGGTAAAGATACCGTATGGAACGGAGAATCCACATTCCAGACCGTATATCCACGCTTCAGTCGCCCGGGTAACCACTATTCCGCCAATCAATCGATCGAAACGGCAAATTCTACTTTGCAGACTTTTTCCCAGGTTTCATTTTCCGAGAAAAAAATCACATTAGGGTATTCGAATGAAAAAAGAAAAAAGTACCAGGAAAAAAATTCTATCTGAGGAAAATCCGCCTTTAAGCAAAGAAGAGATCCGGCTCCTTCTAAACGCCTCCAAAACTCACGAAAATCATTATCTATGGTTTCGAATGTTGTATTCTTTCGGACTCCAGCTTTCCGAGTTAGTCTCCTTACGAGTGGAGGATTTGGATTGGTCCCACCATAAAATATTGATCCACCATTCCCAAACCTTAAATCCCAGGAATCCTTCCATCCCCCTGTCTTTAAGAAGGGATCTTTGGTATATTTCTCAGGGTAAACAGGGAGAAGACTTTTTGTTTTCGGGCAGAATGGGCAAACTTCGTCCTAGGACCGTTCAAAAAATGTTTTCCAAGCTAGAGGAACTGACGGGTCTTCCTATTTCGGTATTTCGACTCAGAAGAAGTTTGGCTTCTCACCTGATCGAGGCAGGTTGGGATCTGGAAAGTATCCAGGAACAGCTGGGGCTTTCTTCCCAAAAATCCCTCAGAGATTTGCTTGGAAAGAAACCAAAACGGCCTCTACTCAAGATATTTCCATTGGAGGAAATTAACGGCTCTGCGGCATAATATTCCAAATTTAGGATTTTCCAACTATGAGAGAATAGAGGAGATGGGAAAAAATTCTTGTAAAACCCCATTTCCTAACTATTTTAGTCTACGGCGAACTTTCCGTTCCCCTTTTGTATCTAAAAAAGGAAATTTTCTTTGTCGGAATATGATCTTATGGATCGTCGCTCGGAGCCTAGCTTGGAAATTAAAACGAAAAAAGTAGGGAAACACACCCTAGTCCAATTGGATGGCAGGCTGGATATCACTCATTCGGACGAGGTAGAGGCAAAACTTCTAGACGATGTCCAAGCCGGAACAGGTGATATAGTCATTAACTTGCAAAATATTTCTTATATATCTTCTTCCGGGATCAGGATCTTTGTCGGTATGGTCCGGGAACTGGAAAAACAGAATCGAAAACTCAAACTTTGCAATATCACACCTAACGTTAAAAAAGTTTTCGATGTTGTGGAATTGTTGGATCTTTTCGAAGTCTACGAAACCGAACAAGAAGCATTAGCTACATTAAAATAATAAGCCGGGGGTGCTTTTTATAATGGGTTCCCCCGCGAGCACAGAAGACCGGTCTTCCGAAATTTACGGACTTATCGGTCTTTTCTTTTTATCAGTACTTTCTCTGTTAATTTTTAGGATCTCCGGATTGGAGTTCCCGCCCGTGTGGCCCGACGAAGTTTTATTCTATTCTCCCTCCCTTGACTTTGCTAAAAATGGCCTCTTCCGCACGGAAGTATTAGAAGGTTTAGTAAAAGGAATGGAGACTAAAACTCTTTGGATGCCTCCCGTCTTCTTTTTGTTAAACGGTTGGGTCATCGGATTTTGGGGAGAAGGTCTCGAAGTCCTAAGATTATTCGCTGCGATCTTATCCGTTGCGAGTGTCTGGATATTTTGGTTTATACTTAAAACATTCGATTATTCACCGATCGCAAGGCTTGGAGCTTCCTTACTTTTATTCACGGATCTATTGTTCTTAAGAGTGGGTTGGACCGCAAGAATGGAAGCTCTTTGTCTATTTTGGGCGCTTCTATCTTTACTAGTACTTGCAAAAAAAGCGAAATGGAAAGGAGAAGTTCCTCTCCAACAATACGAATCATTCTTAGCCGGATTCTTTTTAGGGATCTCATTTTTATCACATCCATTCGGGGCGATCTTCGGAGTACCCGCATTACTTTTGATCCACCAAGCAAAAGCTTGGAAGGTTTGGATGTTTTGGTTGGGCGGAGCATTGCCGATAATCGCTTGGGGAATTTGGATCCATCCCGATTGGGAAATTTTTTTCTACCAATTCGGAGCGCAGTTCGGAAGAAAAAAAGATCTGTTCCAATCCTTCTCACCGATCACAAAGATCAAAGTATTATTAGGCGGATATGAATCTCCGGGATTGAGACTATTCTTTTATTTGGCGCTCGTCTACGGATTATGGGTGGTGCGAGGAGAAATAAAGGACAAACCGAAGTCCGCATTCTTCTTTTCCGCTTGGACAGTTTCGATCTTATTTTTTTTGATCTTATCCACCGAATATTATTACGTAATGTATTTGTGTATCCCATTGTCCGCTTTGGGAGGATTTTTTTTCGAAAGGATCAGAAGTAGAAGAGTGCAGTTCATCGCAGCTATATTAGTATTTTCCAATGTAGCAATTTTAGTGAACGCGTATAAAAGAATAGGATTCGGAAATCCCGAGTTCGATCTGAAGGACAGATTTTACGAGGTATTGGGACCGGAACTCAAAGGTTCTAAAAAGATATATCTGCAAGCGATCCCGGATCCTTATTTCCACATCCGAAAAGAATATCCGAATTTGAAAGTATTGGAGTTTATTCCCGGAGAACTTCCAATCCCGAAAGAAGATTTTATACAAACTCTGGATTCAATAGATACGTTCGTATTCTCTGAGCGCCAAAAAAGAAATGAATTCGTGCAGGCATACTTAGAGGAGAATTCCTCCAAGTTCAGAAAATTCAGGATCTCCGCGGAACCTTCTACGCTTAGAAAAGTGGCAAATGTAGAAGCGGAAGTCTATCGCAGAAGATAATCAGAATCTATCTCAAAAATACTTAAAAATAGCCTTTTAGTGAACTCTTGCCTTCCCCTTCGCTTGCACATCCTGTGCAAACCTCCGGGCCGCTTCGCCATCCTGGCTTCGCTCTCAGGCAAAGAGTTCACTCAAAGGAATCGTTTTTTAAACGCTCTTGAGATAGATTCTGATTATCTTCCATTGTCTTTGATCTTTTTGAGAAGGTTCCGATTGGCTTCCTGACGCAGGATCGCGTTTTCGTATCTTCTGATCTCCACTTCCGATTCGGGTTTCAACTTGGGGATAGGGCAGGGTTTTTTATTCTCGTCCAAGGCAACGAATGTGAGATAAGCGGTCGTAGCGCGGGTCACGATCCCGGTATAAGGATTTTCTTTGGACACCTGAACACCTATTTCCAAAGAACTTCTTCCCGCATAATTCGCAGAAGCTTTTAAGATCACATGATCCCCCAAGGAGATGGGCTCCAGAAAATTCAATTTATCAACACTTGCAGTGACAGCCTCCCTTCCACAATGTCTTTGCGCAACCATGACTGCGATCAAGTCTATCCAAGACATTAAGGTCCCTCCGAAAAGGGTACCATAATGATTGGTATGGTCGGGCATAACTATATGCCTGGTTTCCGCTGCGGATTGTTTCGGTGTTTTGATAATTTCTTCCGACATCTGAAGTTTAGACGAACAATCCCGGTATTACGTTCTTATAATTGGCATTGCAGTATAAAATCGTTAAATACTTGAGCGATATAAACTCTTTCCTTATATGTAAGCGCGGTACTTCCCGCAGATATCAATTCACCGGAGTTGGAAAAAATTTCTTGGATAGAGTCATCCGGAGAAATACTAAATATTTTGGTGGGAGAATGAGATTCCGCATTACTTGCATGTCTCAGGAATTTCATTACGGACGGATGTGTGACAGTAAAGATGGTTCCTTTTTCATCTATCTCCAGATTGTCCGGTCCGCCTTCGAGCACGATCTGTTTTGGGTCTCCTAATACGATCTTTCCGTTTTCCCTTTTGATATCGAATTTTAATACCGCTCCGAGCCCGAATCCCGCTCTGTATAAATATTCCTTTCCATCCAGTCTTTTTACGTATAATATTCCGTTTCCGTAATATAATGGGTTTCCTAAGGAAGACCAATTTTTTCCGTCATAATAAGCGATCTCCGCTCTGCTGATCCTGAAAAGGTCCTGGAATAGGTAGGTGGACAGCCCTCCTGCACCATGATCATTGGAAACAAAAATTTCGTTTTCGGATGCGACGGATAGATCGTTAGGACTTGTGATCAAAGGATCTTGTAAAGTTTGGATATGTTTCCATTTTCCAGCCTTGGATTTTGCGGAAGGTTTTTCCGTTCTTTCAAAAACTTCTATGGAATGTTCTTTGTATAATGTGATATGAGAGATCACATATAATCTGTATTTTCCGTTTTGGTTCAGAAGGCTCATCCCATGTGGTCTGAAGTTTTTTGGATATTCTACTTCCAATAATTTGGGTTCCAGCGGGGAAGAATTCAGGTCCAAAAAGTAGATCTTTCCTTCTTGGTCTTTGATCCTTCTTTCGTGAGAAGATACATAAAGAAGTCCCGCCTCTCTATCAATGGCCAAATCTTCCGGGCCTGGCATTCCGGAAATTTTGGAGCAATTTTTTAAAGGGATATCTTTGATATCTCCGGAACAATTACTGAAAAGCAGTCCTAAAACGACGAATACTGTGGGTAGAATGGAAACTCGCATGGGGTCCAAAGATCTGCCCTAAATCCGGCAATGGCAACCAGATTCAAAGTTTGAGATTGAATTTTATTCTTGCATTTTTTGTGCAGTGCATAAAAATGGAGTGAAAAAGGAATAGCAAGGCATGGACAACCAAAAACTAAACGATATCATCAATGCCGGGATTGGGGCCGTCCAGACTTCGAAAGAGATTTTCGATAAACTTCTCCAAGACCTAAACGACGGCAAGGAGAAGGTGGAGCAGAGATTCGACGAACTCAAAGCCCAGGGAGAAAAAGACCTGAGCGAGAATGCGTTAAAATTCAAAGTTCCTCTGGCTTGGGGAATCGTTAAAATAGAAGAGATTCGGGAGAATATCTTAAAACAATTTTTGAAGAAATGATGGGCGGATTTTTCCCCTGGATTAGGAAACGATCATGTTTCGATTTTCAGAGGGAAGGAATTCCGCACTAGGTCGCTTTTTACTCTTTCAACTATCTTCCCTCTTCCTATTTACTTCATTACATTCCCAAAACCTTTCGACAAAAAACGTTACACTTCATTCAGGGGAATTGATTCTTGTAACCGAACAAAGTCCTTCTAAGGACAGATCCGAAAAGGTCTACGGTGCTTCCACACTTTTAAAAAGGGAATATTCTCCCGCTTCTACATTTAAAACCTATCTGGTTTTGTCTTTATTGGAGAATCATAGCATCGATCCCCAAGAAAGGATAGAATGTTCAGACAAACATATTTCGAATTCCCCTAGGTTTTTGGATCTAAGAGATGCATTATTCTATTCTTCAAACGATTATTTCGAAAAAGTTTTTCCTAAATTGGGAAAAGAAAAACTGGATCTTACCCTACGCAAGATCCGCTATTTAGAAAATTCTAAATCTAATGTAAAAGTTGAGGATTGGTGGATCGATCTTTCCGGTTTGAAACATGGAGGAAAGATAAGATTAGCTCCCCAAAAAATACATTCTTCCTGGGTGAAAATTTTTGAGAACGCTTATGGACTTCCTAAGAACATTATGGAAGAATGGCGAAAGACTCTTTACTGGTCCGAATGCCCTGAAAGAGAGGCTAACGTGTATGGTAAGACCGGGTCATGGGAAGGAAGTTTTTGGTTCCAAGGTGCTTTGGTAAGATCCGATTACGATTATGTCATATATACGATCTTAAATAGAAGTAAATCGGCATCAAGGATGGGAACGATCCAAAAATTTTACGAATTAACAGGATGTAAGATTCCGAGTTTGGAATAAAGAAGAGACGTAAAAAGAGGACTTTCGGAGTGACTGGACTTGAACCAGCGACCCCTTCCCCCCCAGAGAAGTGCGCTACCACTGCGCTACACCCCGGTCCTCAGGAGTATAATTTTTCGGGACCGATCCCTATGTAAACCGGTTTTTAAGAACTAAGCTTGGAGAGAAGAATACATCAGCAAAGAAAATCAGGGGAGACAAACCAGATGATCTGTCCTCCTTGGAATTTTTCTCTAGGGATATTCACCGCAAGTGCGGAGCCGGGCGTGAATAGAAAAGATTTTCCTACTCCTGAAATTCCCAGTAGAGTTTCAGCAAACACACTTACGTCCGGGCTATGACCCACTAAAAGGATCGCATCCGAGTTGGAATTGTCTTTGAGAAGGGGACAGATCCTAAAGTAGTCTTCTCCAGGAAGAAGATATTCTGCGGATTCGGTTTCTAATTCAGGTTTCAGGATCTTTGTATAAATTTCCGCACTTGTTTTGGTGCGAACATAGGGACTGTGGTAGATCTTTTTGATCTTAAATCCGGTTTGAAAGAACCGGGCCATCTTTTCGATATCCGCAATTCCTTTAGGAGTAAGAACCCTGGAGGAATCTTTGCCGTCTTCTGAATGGGGATCGGCTTCCCCATGTCTGGCTATGATGATCTTCATAGAATAAATGTAGAATTGTGCGTACGCGTTCTAATAAAAAGGATTGCTTCGAGAAGCAATGGAACTATCGTCTCCGGCACTTGGTCTAAGGATTTTTGAATGCCTCAATTTGCAATTGAAATAGAGCACCTACGCAAATTTTATCCGAAAGTAAAAGCATTACAAGGAATTGATCTAAAAATTCCGCAAAGCGGGATCTTTGGTCTTCTCGGTCAAAACGGTGCCGGCAAAACTACTTTGGTTCGGATCTTACTCGGGTTTTCCAAACAGACCGAAGGTCATTGTAAAGTTTTGGGTTTGGAACCTTCTCCGCTTGCCAGAACTAAGATAGGTTATCTTCCGGAACGAATGGCTATCCCTACGTATTTGAGTGGGAAAGAATTTTTAGAAGCAAGTTTCAGACTGGCATTGGTGCCTTCTTCTATTGCAAAAAAGAAAAGTAATGAATTCTTAGAAAAGTTGGGATTGGCAGAAGCCGCTGATCGAAAAATTTCCACTTACTCCAAAGGTATGCTCCAAAGATTGGGACTTGCAAACGCTCTTGGAGCCGAGCCCGAACTTTTACTTTTAGATGAGCCTGGCACAGGTTTGGACCCCGCAGGTTATAAGGAATTTAGGGAATTAATTTTAGAAGAAAACAAGAAGAGAGGAGTCACCATTCTGATCAACTCTCACCGTTTATTAGAGGTTGAACAGATCTGTACCGAGATAGGCATTCTTCATAAAGGAAATCTAATGGCCCAGGGTAAGCTGGACGAATTAAAACAGGGTAAGGATAGGATCCGTATCCGTTTGGAATCGGCGCCTGAATCTTATTTGGAAGAGATCTCTTTGGAACATAAGATAGATGGAAAAACCTGGGAAATACGTCCTAAGCCTGAAGTGGATCTAAAAAAATTACCTGCGATCTTAGTGGAGAAGGGAGCGGAAATTTTTCTCTACGAAAGGAAGACCGAATCTTTGGAGGATGTTTTCTTTAGACTTACCCAAGGCTCCGGAGATAATGGAGGATCAAATTGAGTTCTCAGACTGATTTCAATTTTTTTATCTCCTCCATGTTCCGTCAGATCGGGACTCTGCTTCGACTAACGTTTATCCAGGTACTCAGACGAAAGGCGATTTTCTTTTATTTTTCTCTTCTCGGATTTTTTCTGTTGGGAGAATGGACCTGCACCACTTCGGTAGGAGGAGAGACCAGTCACGGCGTTTCTTCTTATATGTATTTTATCCTGACATCTTTTTGGAGTCTGGTCTTTCTGGTGATCCTAACTTCGGATCTTCTCCGCCAAGACATGGATTCTCAAGTCCATACTTTATGGTTGAGCCGTCCAGTGGACCCGTTCGCGTATGTGGGAAGTAAGGGACTCACTTTACTGATCTGCGTTCTACTGTTCGTACTTCTTACGTTTGGGATCAGCTCCTGGTTCTCCCTGGAAATTCCTTGGGAGTTTCTTTGGTATCAGGGAACCATGATGTTGGTGTATTCGTTTTTTGTTTTATTAGTACTTTTAATTACTCTCTTCTCGAACCAATCCCTTGCGATCGTGAGTTCTCTCGGTCTCATCCTTTTTAGCTGTATTTTGGATTTTGTTGCCTATAACCAAAACATCGATATGTCGGCGGAAGCGAGCGATATCAAAAAATTCGTTCTAAAAACGATCTACTGGGTTGTCCCCCAGGTCGGGACTGTTTTTTATCATTCTTTCGCGCTTTTTTTAGGGAAGGCGGATCCGAAAAATTTCTATGGACCTTACTCTTTCGTCCAAGTAGGAGTATGGATCGTCATTTTAAAATCCACACTTTGGTGGAGCACTCGGCACAAAGAGATTTAGGCCCTCGGGGGTTTGGGGAATTTAATCTAGGGTTGACAAAACCTGCTCAGCAGTAGGATATAGCAGGCCCTTCCGCCGAGCGAAAATGAATATAAATTGGTACCATTTCGAAAAGGAAGGATACTATCTGAGCGTTCGGAACGTAAACGAACGTATTGAAAAGCTAAATCCTCTCTATATTCGGTTTAACACCTTGAATAAAAGTGTGGATAAACTGCTCAGCGTTCTTTTGGACAGGTACCTAGTCTATTTGGATGCGATCTCCTTGAAAGAGTCCGTTTTTTCTATTTTGAGAGAAAGCGCGATGAACGCCGTTAAGGCAAATTCCAAACGTATCTTTTTCGCCGAAAATAATCTGAACATTTCCAATCCGGACGATTACGTTAGAGGGATGGCGAATTTTAAGAAAGAAATGATCAAAGACAAGGAAAGATATGCAGCCTTGTTGGAAAAAGTTAAATTCCATTGTTTGATCACTCTGGCCTTTAATCGAACTAGCTTCTTGATGAGAGTTTCGAATAACGCTCCTATCATTGCGGAAGAATTAAAACGTGTAGAGAACAGGATCGGCAAGAGTAAAGAATACAACGACTTGGGTGAAGTTTTTGCAGATCACGCCGACGATTCTGAAGGCGCGGGTCTTGGGCTTGCCATGTCCCTTCTGATGTTAAAGAACGAAGGGATAGCTGCTGATTCCTATAAGTTAAAGGCGGAAGGAGGGATTACTTCCGCTTATATCAAAATTCCGTTGGACTTCAAACATCGAAATGTTTCCTACCAACGTACGGTCGAAATTATCGCAGAGATAGATAAACTTCCGACATTTCCGGAAAACCTAAATCAGATCATGAGTCTGATCAATAAGCCGGATTCTTCCATCCAACAGATCACCGAACAAGTCGGAAGGGACGTTTCCTTATCCACCAATATCCTAAAACTCGCCAACTCCGCCTCTTTTGCACAAGGAAGAAAGGTGGAAACATTGGAAGATGCGATCAAACTGATCGGTCTATCGGAATTAAATAATATTCTTTTGAGCCTTGGGACAAAAAAGATCCTGGAAGAAAGATACAAAGAGTTCGAACATATCTGGGAGATGTCCAGTCTTTCCGCCTATATTTGCAGGAGATTAGGAGAACGAATGGGCTGGAAGAAAACGTTCCTGACCAATCTGGTCTGTGCCGCACTTCTTCATAATATTGGACTTGTACTTTTACTCTCTTTAGAAGGAGATACGATTGAAAAGTTAACCGATATCTCCGGCAAAAAACTTTTACCTTCTACCTTAGGTTTGGAAGAAGCTGCACTAGGGATCACACATACTTCCTTAGGAGGTATGATCTGCGAAAAATGGAATTTTTCGGATACGATCAAGGTGGCCGCAGAATACCACCATAGACCGTTGATGGCCAAAAAAGAATCCAGAGACATTGTATTTGCAGTCTACTTATCCGATTGGATCATAGATTGTTTGGATGGTAAAGCCGATCCGGCTGCCATTCACTGGGAAGTTCTCCAACATTTCGGTTTTAAGAAGGATGAAGAATGGTTGGAGTTCGGTAAAAAGGTCATAGAAGAATATAAAGCCTTCCAGAAATATTCTGCCTGAATCGTTTCTTCTCAAAAAAAACTTTACAACTTATATAGCGCCCGAAAGTCTAAGTACCAGTTTGCATATGATTGCCTAATTGTTTACAACCTTTTCCTCAAAGGACCCTCGTATCACGGGGGAGTTACATGAAATAGTCTGATTGACTGCCTATAGTTATAGTCCGTCTCAAAACTGGAGCCAACGATTAGTATCGTGGTCCTGCTACAGTAGCTTGGGACAGCCTATTATAGGTTTTGGCAAAAAAAATGAATCAAAAACCATCTTTGAATTTATCCGTATGGGATGCGGATAGAGAAAAAGAATTTATCAAAATTGCAGAGGACCTCCGTATCTCCGATCCGATCTCAGCGAGGATTATCGGAGAACAAGGACAAGAGTTTCGACTCGAACTAGGAAGTTTAAAGGAAGAAGGAACCGGAATTTTGACCGGAGCGCTTCGCTTTAATGCGGATTCTAGTTTGGATCTACCGGTTGCGGGAGATTGGGTCCTTGTCACAAAATTAAGCGGAGAAGAATACCTTATCCACAAAGTCCTTCCTCGAAGAAGTTTACTCGTACGAAAAGTCAAAGGAGAAACTTTAAGACCGGATCCGATCTGTGCAAACATGGATCGAATTTTTCTTTTACAAGGTTTGGACGGGGATTTTCAACCGAGAAGATTGGAAAGAACTTTGATACAGATCTGGGAAAGTAAGGCAACGCCCGTAGTCGTACTTACCAAAAAAGATCTGTATACAGGTAGAGAAGAAGAACTTAAAGAGAAGATCCTTATCGTTCAAAAGTCTTGTCCCGGTGTGGAAGTATTCTCCGTTTCGAATCATAAACAAGAAGGTTTGGAACAACTGGAAATGTTTTGGAAGGATGGATCTACTTCCGCTTTTATAGGATCTTCCGGAGTAGGTAAATCTTCTCTTCTCAACTTATTGATCGGAGAAAAGATCCGATCCGTAAACGAAGTCAGAGAATCCGATTCCAAAGGAAGACATACCACCACAAACAGATGGATGTTCCGTTTGGATTCAGGCGCTTGGATCCTGGACACTCCAGGTATGAGGGAGATCCAACTTTGGTCCGACGGTTCCGGGTTGGAAGAGACCTTTCCTGAAATTTTCGAAGCGGCTTCAAATTGCCGATTCCATGATTGTTCGCATATAAGTGAACCTGATTGTGGTGTGAAAAGCGCTATCGAGTTGGGAAAAATTTCGGAAGAAAGATTCAAAAGTTATCTGAAACTCAAAAGAGAGTTGGAAAGGACTGCTAATTTAAGCGCTCCCAACTCGGTTGAGTTCAGAGAACAAAAAGCGAAGTGGAAATCCATCCACAAAGAACAAAAAAGAATGCAACAACAACGAGACCGAGAAAGGTATCGTTAGTTTCGAAGAGAGCAGGGGAGTCTCCTCTGCTCTTTTTAATCGATCTGAAAAAACTCCACAACCTTATAAAAATCTTCCGCCTTTAACTCTTCCGGTCTTTTATCTAAGGAAATTCCTGCAGACTCTAAACATTCTTTCAATTTAGATCTTAAATTTTCATGCGAGATTTGGAGGGGAAGACCGTTCGGATAAAAGGAATCCAATGGGGCTTCTTTGATGGATGAACCTATCTTTTTTCTTTTGCCCCAAAATAAGGTCCTGCATAATATTTCTAAAACTTGATAAGATGTTTTTTGGGAAAATCTTTTGTCTGAAACAAACGTGAGAACGCTCGAATCCACATTGGGAGAAGGATAAAAACATCCAGCCTTGATCGTCTTTTTACTTCGGAATTTTCCGTAGGCTCCCGCATAAATAGAAAGAGAAGAGATCTCTTTAGTGATTCTTTGCGCGAATTCTTTTTGTACCAAAAAGACCGCTCCTAACAAATTCGGAAGCTTTTCCAATGAAAGAAGTATGAGTTCGGAAGTGATATAATAAGGCAGATTTCCGAATAAAAAACAGGAGCTATTTTCTTGTTCGGATAATGTTTCTCTCGCATCTCCTAAAATGATTTCCGTTCCAGGAAGGAATTCATTTAGCCATTTATAATATACCGGATCGATCTCGTACAATCTCAGCTTTTTTCCGAGGCCGTAGAGTATGTGGGAGAGTGCTCCTAAACCCGGGCCGATTTCCAGGATCAGTTCCGCTCTGTCGATCAGTTCCGGAGCTGCGCTGGAGAATAAAGTTTTTACAGCGTTTGGATCGATTAGAAAGTTTTGCCCCCATTTTTTAAGCGGAGCAGAAGATCGTTCGGATAAGAATTCCCGGATTATATTGGGTTTATAAAACGGGTATTCCGGGGAGTTCATCACTTCCAATAAACTTCCAACCGGGAGCGATTCCAAGCTGTTTTCTAAATCGATTCCAGTCTCTCGGATCATCTTTCATCCCAAATCTGGAAAGGATGAGTATGATCCCTTCTCCTTTTTTTGTCCGGTTTGCTAAAGTGAGAAGGGAATCTTTTCCGACTTCGAATCGGATCAGTTTTTGGCCTGGGTCCGGTAGTTGAAATTCCACTAACTTAGGGACTAAGATCCAATTTTCAAAACCTGCGGTCTTAGGTTTTTCTTTTCCTCCGTATTTCAGGGATAGGTTTTGGTTTCTTCTTAAACATTCGGAGATCCATTCCAAGCAGGATTCATGTTCAATATAGATCTCGTTTCGTGTTTTGGAATTTCCGCAGAATCTTTCCGGATCTTTGCCCAAGGACTTATACAGAATTTTGGAACTATACTTACATTTTCCTCCAAGAACTAATCTGTTCTTTTCTTGGACCAAAAAGGTGAATCGATCTCCGAAAAATACATCGGGAAGCCGTATCCAAGTGGAAGAATTCGCCAATAAAAATTGGAAACCGCAACAGATACAAAATCCCAAGATCCAGATGTTCTTGAGCAATGGGTGGGTACGGGTCTTATTCTTTACGGAATCAGAAAGATCTAAGTTGGAATTCTCAATTTTATCGGAAGGGAGCAATTTCCATAAGAATAAGAAGTTTAAGAATAAAAACCAGATCACTAAACCGAAAAACTTTGTGGGTCCTCGATAATGATACATCCAATTCCAATTCGATTCACCCCAATAGAGAGTCACCTTTTCTAATATTTCCAAAAGGAATAAAACGATCTGCCAGAACGGTTTGGCGAGTAAGGAAATATGCACGGATTCTAATGCTAAAGAAAAATATAATAGAGGAAGTAATATCCCGCAGATTGGGACCAAGATCAGATTTAAACCCAGAGAACCGAAACTATAGGTCCCAAAATAATAAATTAAAGAAGGTAAAGTGCCTATCCCTGCGGATAAGGAAACCAAAAGATTTTCTCTCCAAAAACCTAAAAATCGACTTAGGATCGTTTTATCTTCCGGTATGGGGGGAATACATTTCTGGAAAATTGGAAGCAAAAGTAGAATGCCTGATACTGCACCGAAAGAAAGTAAAAAAGAAACTCCGAAAGAACGAACCGGGTCCCAAAGATAAACTAGTCCGACAGAAGAGATCAATAGATCTGCCGGTCTAGATTTTCTAAAAAACAATGATTGTAAGAGTATCCAGGTTGCGAATATCCATGCTCTTGCAAGTGAGATCGGAAAACCTAAACAGGTTAAGTAAATGAGTCCCAATAGCACAGGGAGTATTCTCGGAATATAATATCCTAAAAAAGGAATTCGTTTTAGGATCACAAACATACATCCGATTAAAATTCCCAAGTGTAGGCCTGAGGCTGCGAATAAATGTAAAATCCCTCCTTCTCTAGCATTCTTCTTAAATTCTTTGTCTAAACCTTTTGCATCTCCTAAAACCAATCCTAAGGAAATTTCCTTGGCTCTACCTTCTATCTTTGCTTTATCCAATGTTTGGTTGATCTTTTGGGAGAATTGTTTTTTCCAGAAACCGGATTCTTCTAAAAAAGGAGCGGATCTTTTGGTGTAACCGAAGATCGCTAAAATAAAAAATAAGATCACTCCCCAAGAAAAGCTGGAGATCTTTTTTCCTGAGGAAAATGAAAGAGAAAAGAATATTATTCTAATTGAATGTATCGCCGTCCAAACTAGGACGAGGTCCGGAAAGAAAATATCTAGAAATAAAGCGGATAAAAGTCCAAGGATTAGATAGGAAAATAAGGAGGACGGGATCCAGTCTCGGTAGTTTTGTTCCAAGTATTCGCCCATACGAATACCTGTCTCGGGATGTCGGGATCGTACGCGGAATTCTCATTCCGCGGTATTTTTTAGTTAGAAACTTTTGAGATCCCGATCCCGAGTCTGTCTCTCACCTTATCCAAGATCTGGGACGAAGCCGCTCTTGCTTTATCGGAACCTTTTTTCATGACGGATCTTACGTATGCTGGATCAGCCGAGATCTTTTCTCTTTTTTTTCTGTAAGGCCCGAAATAATCTAAGATCGTTTCTAACAGTGCTTTTTTGAGATCTCCGTAACCGGTTCCCGGGTTGGTAAATCTGGATTGCAGATCCTTTTTGCCGGACTCGTCTAAGAAAAGGGAATGGATCGCATATATTATACTTTTTTCATAATCCTTCGGCTCTTCCACTCCGGCGGAATCCGTGAGAATTCCCATTACCGATTTTTTTAACTTCTTCTCATCATCGAAAAAGTTGATCGTATTTCCATACGACTTGGACATTTTTGCACCGTCCACTCCGGGCACAATCGCAGTCTCCTCGTCAATTTCAGGTTCCGGAAGTTTAAAAGTTTCTCCATATTGGGAGTTGAACTTCTCCGCTATATCTCTTGCGTATTCTAAATGTTGCTTTTGGTCTTTTCCTACAGGCACCTTATCACTATTGAATGCAAGAATATCCGCTGCCATTAATACCGGATAAAAGAAAAGTCCACCGCTCGGAACAATTCCCTTTGCGACTTTATCTTTATAAGAGTGAGCTAATTCCAATTTAGGAACTGTGATCGACATGCTCAAATACCAAGTGAGTTCCGTTACTTCCGGAACTTCCGATTGGATCCAGAAAGCACATTTGTCCGGATCAATTCCTAAGGCTAAAAAATCGCAAACGGCATCATAAGTATTTTCCGTTTGGTTTTTTGCGGAACTAAAAGTAGTCAAGGCATGTAAATCTGCCACAAAACAGAATAGATCTGAATTGTTTTGATAATCGACTAACTTGCGTATAACGGAGAAGTAATTTCCTAAATGTAATTTACCAGAAGGTTGTACTCCGGTCAATATCCTCATTGTTCCTCCGAGGAAGAGAATCGGTTTTGTGGATCGTCGAAAGTTTTTCCGGATAGACGTTCGTACTCGGCCTTTAATGCGCTTAGTTCCGAATCCAACTTTCTATGAGCGGTCAGTTTGTTAACGGTGAACTTGTCTTTATAGATGACTGCGTAGTTAAATAATAGCTGCGCCATATCCACAAAAACGTATTCCAAAGTTTTGCCGTTTAAACGATTCCCGGAGACCATCGTGGAATCATAATATGGTATGAATCTGTGAAGGACTTTCACTTCTTCGATCACTTTTTCTTTAGAAGCAAGGACCCTTTCGTTTAATTGTCCTTTCGTTTCATAATCTTTTGCTAATAGATGGTTTTCCACCAATACGTTGATTTTTTCCGCAAATTTTCCCATGAAGGCGGAAGCTTCCGAAAGTAATCTTAGCAAGTTTACCGTGATCTGGTCTTCTACGGATCCGCCTGAAGTATTTTGGTTAAAATTGGAGAAAGTATATTGAAAGCTGGGATACTTTTTGTTGAACGCATCCAATTGTCTAAGAAGATTATTAATTTCCTCTATCTCCGCTTTGAATAGGCCGGGTTGGATCACCAGCACATCCCTATTATGGTTTTTAGTCCCGATCTTAACCATTCCTTCCAATAAAGGAGTGTAACATGACTGAAAATCACGAAGTAGGATATGGATCAGTTTATGAGGCATTCCTTTATATGAGGATTTAAATGCCGCAGAATTCATATTCTCTGGCATATGATGGGCGAAATAATCGTCTACAACCCCGTTCAAGAAATCGAATGAGATCTTTCCATTATCGTCTATTTTGAAATAACGTTGTCTTAGACCGTGTAGTTCTTCTTTCTTGTTCATCCTTGTCAGAATATCATCCGACAATTTGATCAATGTTGTTTCCACTTCTTTGGTTATATCGGGAGAACCCTGGAATTTGGTTTCGTTGATCGGAGGAACATTCAGAGAATCTAATATTTCGTCCCAAGTGATCACCTTTTTATTGGAAACCACATAGAATGCCCGGATCGCATCCGTAAGTTTGGGTCTTCCGTTTTCCAGATTTAATCCATAGTTCAAGCCGGATATGATGGACGGAAGTTTTACGGATAATTTTTCGTCCTTCTTTACCAACTCCGGAACATGGCCTAAGATGATATCTCTGGCGTCGTTCCTGGAAAGATGACGTGCATAATACATCTGCATCTTCAAAGATCTGTTCAAAAAGATCTCCGGAGAAATTTCGTCGATGAAGAGCGAATCTAAAGAGATGAAGTTATTGAAAAATTTATTAAAATTCAGTACCACATTGTAGACCAATGGTCTCCAATGTCTCCAACCTTGGCTTTCCGCAAGCCTAAGCGCCTGTAATGTGGATATGATCTGGTCTTCTTTTAATGCTTTGAATAGTCTTTCTACAGAAGGAGCGATCTTGGAATTTCTTCCTAAAAAACCTACTTCTACAGTTCCGGTTTCTTTTGCAAATTTCGTAATATTCGCATTTCCACCGAAAAGGTTGGCGAGAAATCCTAGACCTGCTCCGGCATCCTGTTGTCTTTTTACAGGTTTAGGCGCAGCTTTGGAAGAAGCGGAGGAGGACTGAGATGATTTTGAAGATCTATCTTCTTCCTCCGGTTTTTTGCCTGATTCTTCTTTCTTCTTTTGTTCGAACTCTTCGTCGACTTTTTTCATCAAGTCGATACGAATGAATATATCGTTCGATTTTTGTATGACTTCGTCTATCTTCTGTTGGTGTTCCGGAGAACGTGTCTTTCGATAGAGGTCTGCGAAGACCTTATGGGCGTCTGTGCGAGAAGTAGACAAAACTTATTCCCTCTCGTTAAGCGGGTTCTCCACAATTTGCGCGTTCGCAGGTGCTCCGAAATTGAAGAGGGACGCAGGTAAACCTATACCGGTTTGGACTCCGGAAAAACTTACGGAGGTATATTCTCCTGTAGATCTGCTCTTCATTCGGAGGGAACGAGGAGTATTGTCAGGACCTAGGGTAACCACGATCTCTTCGTAAGTTCTGGTTGCTGATTTTAGGCGAAGCGAACCTCCCACTGGGGTCACCTCTTCGTATCCGGAGAGTAGGCCAGCCATTCCTCCGGTCATACCTTTTACGTCCTGTTTTCCTACAATTCCTCTGGAAGGGGAATAAAACCAAAGATAACGTCCGTTGGAAGCGATGACCCTTCCGTCGGAAAATTTTACATGGATATGATTCGGTTTTTGATAAGACAGAGTTCCGGTGAGTTCATTATTGATCGTAATACTCGCCCGAAAACTGGAAATTTCGGCCATCTTTCCGATGACGCCGCTTAACCGTTCCTTGCCAGGATCGGATAAAATAGAAGTGCCGCAGACCAGTAGAGCTGCGGCACCCAAAAAGGATAAGATACCCTTGGATGAAGCCATAATCGTTCCTACTATGGCTTCATTAGACGAAATTATCCAAGTACTTTTTTAAACTCGTCGGTCAGAGCCGGCACGACTTCGAAAAGATCTCCTACGACTCCGTAGGTAGCTACTTTGAAGATCGGAGCATCTCCGTCCTTATTGATAGCCACGATATACTTGGAGGAACCCATTCCGGCTAAGTGCTGGATCGCTCCGGAAATTCCGCATGCGATATAGCAGTTCGGGGAAACGGTTTTACCGGTTTGACCCACTTGATGGCTATGAGAAATCCAGCCTGCGTCGACCGCAGCACGAGAAGCACCTAAAGCCGCACCTAAAACGTCCGCCAAACCTTGGAGAACAGGCCAGTTTTCAGGTCCTTTAATTCCACGTCCCCCGGATACGATGATAGAAGCTTCCGCTAATTGAACTTTGTTCCCACCGCTTAGATCAGATGAAACAATTTTAACTTTCGCATCTCCAGCAGACGGACTAGCGGCTTCAGTTGCACCTGCTCCGGCTTTTTGTACTACTTCTTGAGAGTTTGGACGAACGGTAAAGATAGCTACATCGCTAGTAATTTTGAAATTACCGTATGCTTTTCCGGAGTAGATCGGCTTCTTAGCTACTACTTTGCCGCCATCTACGGAAAGACCTACTGCATCAGCTACGATTCCCGCTCCTACTTTAACAGCTACTCTTGGAGAATAATCTTTTCCTTGAGAAGTGTGAGGAACTAAAACAACGGAAGGTTTTTTGTCCTGAATTACTCCGGCTACTAAGTTCGCCCAAGTTTCCGCGTTGAAGTCCCCTGCATTTACGGTAACTATGCTGTCCGCTCCGACTGCTCCCAGGTCTCCTGCGAATTTTTCAACTCCGGATCCGATAAGAAGAGCGGTAACTTTTCCTCCGAGTGCGTCCGCAATTTTGCGGCCAGCGGAAGTGATTTCTTTGGAGATCTTTTTGAGTTCTCCGTTTTTGAGTTCGCCTACGATTAAAACGTTGCTCACGGGTGTTCTCCTTAGATAACCTTAGCTTCTTCGCGAAGAGCTTTTACTAATTGTTCAGCGTAACCTTTCGCATCTGCCGCTTCTAACTTGCGACCAGGAATACGAGGTGGAGGAGGCTCAAGGCCCACTACTTCAATCTTGCTTGCAGGATTTCCCAGATCTGCAGGCGTTTTGGTTTCGATAGGCTTTTTCTTTGCAGCCATCAAACCTTTTAGGTTAGGATAACGAGGTTCGTTTAATCCTTTTTGAGCAGTGATTGCTACAGGTAGGCTGGTTTCCACAACTTGTGTTCCACCTTCTACTTCTTTGGTAGCTTTTACGGAAGTTCCGCTGATCTCTAAACTAACTGCGAAAGAAATATGAGCAATCCCGAGGCCTTCTGCTACTTGGATCACTACTTGGGAACTATCGCTATCGATAGATTGGCGTCCGCCGATGATGATATCTGCATTTTCAGCTTTCGCGAAATTTGCGATCAGTTCTGCGGTTAAAACGGTGTCGAATGGAACGTAATTGTCCACTTTGATCTGAACGGCACGGTCCGCTCCCATTGCGTATGCTTGGCGTAAAGACTCTTGAACGCGATCCGGTCCTAGAGAGACTGCAATAACCTCTCCTCCGTTTTTCTCGCGTAATCTAAGTCCTTCTTCAATTGCGAATTCGTCGTACGGAGAGATAATCCATTTAATTCCGGCTTCATTGATGGACTTGTCCCCGACTTTGATATTCGTTTCGGTGTCAGGCACCTGTTTCACTAAAACGATGATCTTCATGAACTTTCGTTCTCCAAATAAATAGGGCTATAAAACACGAAATTTCTGAAAAGCTTGAATGCAAACTACTTTTTTGCGGTTATTTCGGGAAATCTCGCCTATCGAAACAGAATGAGTGTTCTGCTCCAAAAATAGATCCAAAATAATCCTAAAATGATAACCAATACATTCGCATCCGATTGAAGGAAGAAGGTTAATCCCCAGAAAAACGGTAAAAGGAAAAAACTGATCAGAAACAAGAACCAGATTAAGGACTTTCCGGAAAACGGGTTAGCAAATGAGGTCTCGATCTCTAAACGGAACTCTTCTAAACTTAGGGGAAATTTTCCTAGATTTCGGATCCCGAGAACCAAAGCGAAAAGGCAGACCAAAGTTAATACGACAGAATATAGCATAATCATTCTCCGTTCAGGGAATTCTCGATAATTGCAGGGATTTAAGAACTGCTTGCCTGTCCCTTTTCGTGTGGAACCTGATTTGTATATCGTCTGTCTCGGGATTTTCCACTGAGAATTCGATGTTCATCTTTCTATCGTCCCCAACTCCTGGAGACTCGGGAAAAATTACGGAAGAAGATTGGTTCGCAGTCACGCTGAAAGTAGCTTGGCTAAGGGACTCTCCTTCGAATTCCACTTTAAACTTTCCAGTAGGGTTTATCTGAAAACAATACGCGTAGGCTTTCACTTCTTCATAAACATTCGGCTGGCTTTTACGTTCCGATCTTACCGTCTTTAACGTGTAGGTGAATTGAGAAGGATTTATAGAGACCGATTTTTTTGTCTGGATGGAGACCTTCGGGCCTAATCCTAATTTATAAACCTGTAAGAAGACCCCTCTATACAAAAGCATATCCGGATAACGATTCACCGTATCCAAAGGATAATTTCCTTCTAAACTGATCTGATCCACTTTTTCTAAAGTAACAGATCCATCTTCTAAATGGAAGTCTTCTTCGATCAAATATACATTCCAACCTGATTCGATCAGTCGGCTTGCTTTTTCTAAAAAAGGACGGGTCTTGTGGATCAAATAAGTTTCTCTTCCGCTTAGATAACGAAGGGGGCTTGCAAGATCCTGTTTTTTGGTAAAGTATATCGCTTTCTCGTTCGGTAAAGCGATAGATAGTCTTTCGAATTCCTCCGAATAACCGGACAACATTCTTTCAAAGAAGATCAATCTTTCTCGATTGTAAAGATGATATACATAACCTGCAAATACGATTGCGATCAGGGTAGACTTAAATACTTGTTTTTTTATGGGAAGAGAATACATTCCCAAAACTCCCATTATACATACAAAAGGAACGGGAAATAAGAGCCAGCGTCTAGATGCCCAGTAATGATCCGGATAAATGCTCGGATCGTAGAAGTAAACAAAAGAGAGAAGGGATCCTAATAGCAAAAATACCAATGAGCCGGAAGATTGTTTTCGGAAGACTAATAGATCATATCCTCCGATCCCGAACAATACTAGAATAAGAGGAACATAAAATAAGAAGAATATAAAGCTGTTCTTTTTGAAATAAAAGAAATCAGTTAGATTCTCCGAATTACTAATTACAGGTTGAATAGAATAAGCGAATGTAATTAAGAGAAATAAGGAGGAAAGAATTACGATCCGTAAGATTTTTTTATTCTTGAGGATCGTGTTTTTAAGTAATACAATCGATTGTTTTCCGAATTGTAAATTGGAGAAGATCAATAAACCGGATAGTAAGATAGATGAAAAAACACAAAAAACGGTTAATTTTAGTAACTGTTTACTTCTCCATAGATCAAGCATGTACGGTTTGGAATTGATATAACCGTATAAAACTCCTAAGATCGAAATCGCCGAATATCCGAATAAGAAGTTAAATCCTCTCCAAAGAGATTTTTTTCTTAAAAATAATAAATAACCAACGAGGATCACGAGTGCAGGAAAATAAATTAAACTGTCTATCCTATTGAAACTGCTTAATCCTAAGACTCCGCCTGCAAAGAACATCCATCCCTTGCTCTTTCGAAAAAAATAAAGAGCCAAGTAACATGAGAATAATATAAGCAATTGCCCTAAAGGCTCTGAAAGGGTCGTCCTAACATTCCAGAGTTGAGCCGGGTTGAAGGCGCAGAAAAAAACTGCGATCAATGCTCCCCAAGGTCCTATCCATTTTTTTACGATCAAAAATATGAATACTAAAGATAATACACCGAATATTGAATTCACTCGGAACATCCCATCTAGTCCGAATAGATCAGCGGAAAGAGCTAAAAAAGTTGGGAAGAGGGGATAAAAACGGGGAGAAAGAGAACCGATCGGAACGGAAGGATCCTGAGGAGAATGATCCGAATGGATTGCCGGATAACCGAAAATAATATTATTCCCTAAAACCCGTGTCAAGTCCTGATAACGAAAATCATCAAAATTCAGACCCCCCGTTTTTTGGATTTTACTCCCGAAAACAACATACACTCCATGATCTCTATCTCCTTTAATATACTCTATCGGAAAAAGGGAATACATTGCTCCAGCACTTACGAGCAGCAAAGTAAGAATGATGTAAGTAAATAAATTTCCGGAGTTGTTCCTACCGGAGAGTGGACTCAATATTGGATCAAGCTTGCGAACGAGTATGTAAGCTAAGAATGATCCGGCGACTAAAAGTTGAATGAAAACTACGGGGAGGATTTTGTAAGACTCGAAGGAAACTAATAGAAGAGCGATTGAACCGGCTATTAAAATAGAGAGGGTAAAGGAGACTAAGTTTCTGGATAAGGGTTGTGAAATTCCTTTTTTATGGAGGATGACCGATATAAAATACGTATTTAGGAGGATGCCTAAAAAAAATAAGAAATTTACCAAGGAAACCACTGCCTAATACGTAATAATATCGTATCCTTGATTTGTAAAGCTTGTATTTGTAGATCAAATTTAGGTCTTAGTGAATGTTTTCACGAAATAGACAACGGAAAAATGATGGGGTTATTTCCAAAAAATCAAAAAAAAGAAGGAGAATCTACTCCGACCCTATTAGGATGAGATCAGTAACTCGGTTGCAATTTACAACGGGTCCAAAATACTTAAGTTGAAACCGAATAGGGCATTAGAATGAAGGGAATCCAAGAAAAAAAAATAGATCTTTATAATCCAACCGACGATCATCTTTCTTTGAGGGAAAATGTAAGCGCTTTCGCAAAAGAGAATCTGGACGAACAAGCAAAGGATCATGATGATGAAGAGTCCTTTAATAAGGATCTCTTTCGCAGGTTGGGAGCCGAATTAGGAATATTCGGAGTCACTGTTCCGCAGGAGGATGGAGGGATGGGGCTTGATCCTGTGGCAAGTGTGATCATCCACGAGGAATTTTCCGCTTATGATCCAGGATTTACTCTATCATATTTAGCTCATGAAGTACTTTTCGTAAACAATTTCTATCATAGCGGGAATCCTTCTCAAAGAACGAAGTATATGCCTAAGGTTCTCTCCGGAGAATGGATCGGGGGAATGGGAATGACAGAACCCGGAGCAGGGACAGACGTTCTTGGAATGGGAACTGTTGCGACTCGTAAAGGTGATAAATTTATATTAAACGGTCGAAAACAATTTATCACAAACGGGATTGTAGGTCAGGTCTTTTTAGTATATGCAAAAACCAGCAAGGATTCTCGCAGAACCACTTCCTTTATTGTAGAGAGTTCTTATCCTGGATTCAGTTTCGGCAAAAAAGAGGAGAAGATGGGGATGAGGTCTTCTCCCACCACCCAACTGATCTTCGAGAACTTAGAGGTTCCCGCGGAAAATTTGATCGGCTCCGAGGATGGTGCCTTAACTCACATGATGAGAAACCTGGAGATTGAAAGAGTGACTCTTGCAGCTCAATCTTTAGGAATCGCAAAACGTTGTATAGACGTTATGTGCGAATATTCCATTCTCCATAGAGAAGCCTTCGATAAGAAGTTAATAGAATTCGGACAAATCCAAAGATTGATCGCTGAATCTTATGCGGATTACCAAGCTGCAAGAGCATTGGTGTATGATGTAGCTTCTAAGATCCATCCTGAAAATCGTAACTCGCTTGGGGCCGCATCTGCAAAATTGGTTTCTACCCAAATGGCGGAAAGAGTTTCCAGGAACGCAATCCAAGTATTGGGCGGTTATGGTTATTGTAGAGAATACCCGGTAGAAAGATTACATAGAGATGCCATCTTACTTTCTATCGGAGGTGGAACAAACGAAGCAATGCAAAAGAACATAGCTGCAGATTTGAAGAAGTTATACACGACTTCCTAATTTTAAGAAAATCTTACCCAAAATGGGGTAAGGTTTTCTTAAAAATCCTACTCTAAGAGTAAAGATTAGGCGTAAAAACGTATAGGGTCCGCCTAACATTGTCTTTCTTTCTCCAATATTGGATAAACTTTATATTCACATTATGATAATATTGTGGTAGATGCCAATGAAGATGGTTTATCTAGGAGAAAGAATGAAAAATTTAATCGGAAAAAAAATCAGCGTATTATGTATATTAGTTATACTTGTTTCCTCAACAAGTGCAAGTGCCGACAATAGGGAGGCTGGGAATCAGAATAATAGCAATTGGTCCGTTCAATATGGTATCGGATATGGAAATGCAAACGTACAAAACCTTGGATGGTTTGGAAACCCTAATGCCGCTGCACTTCCCAGTATCCTTTTTGGCGGAGGTACAATAGATCCGGCGCTTTTATATTTGATGTCCAGGCCGACACCAGCCCCAAAGGGTGATGTATATAGCACTAGATTTTATGCGGAATATGCTCCGAACATAATCGGGTTCGTATTCGGGTTATCTTCCGATATAGTTCAATTGACTTTTCCTAGAAACGATACTGCCAATTTATATTTGATCCAAGGAATTTCCAACGGATCGATCCCTTCTGATCCAATTATTATATCGTCTATCCTATCAGCTCCGACTACGGAAAAGATGAGTGTAAATTCCACGACCCTGGACTTCGGGATCAATTTCCATATGAATCCCAGAAAAACTGTAGATCCATATTTTATGTTAGGATTAGGACTCGGTGGTTGTGCTCATAATTGTTATGCAGGAAAAGTATTCGGACGTTTAGGGGTAAAAGTCAATATGGGTGCTCTTTATAGTTTCTTTGAAGCTGAATACACTAATTACTGGTTCAAATATACCGAGATCCAGGATTCTTTACAAATGCATGGTCCAAAAGCGACTTTTGGATTTGGATTGTATCTCTAATCTTTTTGCTTTTCGGCGAGGCTACTATCTCGCCGATCTATCAATACCATAGCCTCGTAAAGTTCTTCCCGTATAAAAGCCGTTTTATAAGTTCTGTCTGCAAGGGTATTGAGCGCCCGGGGATGCAGGAATTTCATGAGAGAAAAAGGACCTAAAACGGTCGTTTTACACAAAAATAAAAAAAATCCATTCTTAACGGTTTTATTCATTTGTTTCGCTTTTTATCTTACAGATTGTTCTTCCGGTCAAGGTCAGGCAGATCATTCCGTTTTCGGAAAAAAGGGTTCTTTAACTAGAGACGGTTTACAACTTTCAGCAATCGATACTCCTCCGGCTGACCGCCATCTTCATGCGGAACATTATCCTTCTTCTAATGAGAGAAGGTTGGACCTGTTTAAATCCAGGGTTGTGGGTTTAGGCGGCGGATATATGGGAGTCGGGACCGATCAGAATTTAACATTGATCGCCTGGGCAAGAAGCGAGTTCGCCTATCTTTTTGATTTCGACCCTGTCACTGTTTCCATCAATCGGCTTCACCTTCATTTTATAGAAATTTCTCCTACTTATCCGGAATATGAAAAGTTATGGGATCCTAAGAATAAGAACGATGTCCTTCCTATCATTGAAAAAAGATTTTCGAATGATCCGGAATATCAAGTAATTCTAAAGTCATATCAAATCGCTCTTAGGAAAGGTGCTGTCCCGCAACGATTAGGGGATTTACATAAGATCTCAAAAGTGTATCCGGAGTTTACCTCTTTTCATAATGATACGCAAGACTATGAGTTCTTGAGAAATCTCGTTCTGGACGGAAAAATAATAGCGATCGATGGGAATTTGTTGGGGGATAAGACCATTAATTCCATCTCGGAAAAAGCAAAAGAACTGGAGATCCCGATCCGTATTTTATATACTTCTAATGCGGAAGAATATTTTAGATATCCGGAAGGAATGAGAAAAAATTTCCTGAATCTTTATGGAGATCCTAAAAGTATAGTGATCCGTACCGTTACAAAAGGGGCAAAGGTATATGGATTTCCGGATGGGGAAATGTTCCCAAGAGAGTTTCCTTTTCATTATAATATCCAATCTTTAGATAATTTGAAAGTCTGGCTGACTAAACAGAATCTTCTATATACCACGATATTACTTCGGAATCGTAAACCGATCGTAAAAGGATTTTCGTTGATCGAAGCTTTACCTCCGGAGACTACTAATTCTCCGGTTGTAAAAGACTCGGATAACGTTACTCCCAAGAGATAATCTGAACAGGAGTTCGGAAGATGTTCAAAAGTCCTAATATGATCCGAAATTTTACCCTTTGTTTCGGTCTAGTATTTTTTACAATTCCTTGTTCATCTCAAAATGTAAAGACTGGCCCTTCCGCCGAATCCGTCCGAATAGTTGCGGTGGGAGATATCATGTCTCATCAAACTCAGATCGATACCGCATACGATAAAGAATGTGATTGTTGGAAATTCGATGAAGTATTCCAAGAGGTTTCTTCCATGATCTCGGAAGCGGATCTTGCCGTTGGTAATTTGGAGACAACCCTTCCTGGAGATCCAAAACAGTATACAGGTTATCCTCAGTTCGGTGCACCGGATTCTCTTGCCAAAGCGATCAAAGATATCGGCTTTGATGTTCTATCCACTGCCAATAATCATTCTTGCGATAAAGGAAAGTTAGGAGTCGTAAGAACTCTTTCCGTACTGGACCAATTGGGTCTAAAACATTTGGGGACCTACAAAGACAAAGAAGAATATGAGAAAAATAGAATATTATTCGTCCCTGTCGGAAATCTGAATCTTGCGTTTTTAGATTATACGTATGGGACCAATGGTCTGGAAATACCCGCGGGCACGGTGATTAATCTGATAGATAAAGACCAAATTGCTTCCGATATCGCATTAGCGAGAAAATCCAAGCCGGATGCAATTATCGTAATGTATCATTACGGAACGGAATATCTGCACCAACCGGATCCTTTCCAAGTAGAAATGGTCGACCATGCATTTTCTTCCGGTGCGGATATCGTATTGGGCGGGCATCCTCATACTCTTCAAAAGTTCGGAAAAAAGACGATTAAAGACAGATTTGGTGTCTTTAAGGAAAGATTTTATATTTATTCTTTAGGTAACTTTATTTCCGGGCAGGATAGACGTTATGTGGACGGAGGAATTATCCTCAAATTCTCCTTATCTAAAGAGAATGATAAATTAAATATATTTGATATAGCGTATGAGCCTGTTTGGGTTTATATAGATAGGACAGGATCCAAGGCTCAGTTCAGATTACTGCCTGTTAAAAAATACCTGAATAACGACCAGGAAAGAAAACTCACCGATACCGCTTACCAAAGAATGAAACAGTTTTACAAAGATACTGTAGATTTGCTGGGTCCTTAATCCGTACTGACGGCCAATAACCCGAACTTCGGTCTACGGAATATCCTGCAATTTCTACATAGGTTTTCTGAATCACTTTACGTAAAAAAGGTTCAATCATGAAGCATTTCTTCGTCTAAGATCCGAGGAAAGAAATGAATCTATTATTTACCGAATATACATTAGGAAAGAATAAGCTAAAAAATAGAGCTGTTATGGCTCCAATGACCCGATCTAGAGCCATCGGCAATATTCCAAACGATCTAATGGCAGCGTACTATTCCCAAAGGGCCGGAGCGGGTTTACTAATTACAGAGGGTGTTTCTCCTTCTCCTAATGGTTTAGGATATGCAAGGATCCCGGGAATTTTTTCGGAAGAACAGGTCCAGGGTTGGAAGAAGGTAACGGATGCAGTGCATACAATGCATGGTAGAATATTTGTCCAGCTCATGCACTCAGGAAGAGTAGGGAATAATTTGAACTTACCCGAAGGTGCGGAATTAGTAGGACCTTCTGCGATCGGATTGAAAGGAACGGTGTGGACGGATGCGGAAGGTAACCAACCTTATTCTCCCCCGCGAGAAATGAATTCAAAAGATATTCAAGTGGCGATCCGAGAATATGTGAATGCGGCAGAAAACGCGATCAAAGCCGGATTTGATGGAGTGGAACTTCATGGCGCTAACGGATACCTGATAGAACAATTTTTACATCCAAGCGCAAATCATAGAAACGATGAATATGGCGGAGATTGGAAAAAAAGGAACAGATTCGCTTTAGAGGTCGCCACAGCGGTTGTGGAAGCGATTGGTGCGGAAAAAGTGGGGATCAGACTTTCTCCTTACGGCGTATTCAACGATTTAGAAATTCATAATGAAATAGAAGAACAGTATAAAGATCTCGCTACTTCTTTGGGAAAATTGGGATTAGTTTACATTCACATTGTGAACCATTCTTCGATGGGAGCTCCTGCGCCGAAGGATTCCACAGTTGCCGTGATCAGGGAATCTTATAAATCTCAAAACCCGAACGGGACTTATATTCTTTCAGGCGGTTACGATCCGGAGCGTGCGGATTATGATCTAAAACAAAAAAATGCGGATCTGATCGCATTCGGTCGTAACTTTATTTCGAATCCGGATTTAGTGGAACGATTGGAGAAAGGTATCCCTCTTACCGAACCGGATGCTTCTCTCTTTTATACCCCGGGTGAAAAAGGGTATACCGATTATCCTGTGGCAGCGCTTTCCCAGGTTTAATCTAAACAGATTTCGCTGCTTGGATTTTTCAAGCAGCGGGACTAGGACAAAATTAACAGGCGTCTCCAGCTCCTCTTAATAATAACTGTAAGGTCCCGTTCTTCAATTCGTATAAAGATTTAATGGAAGAATCGTATCCGATATCAGTGAATAATAATATAGGAACGGGATCTTCCTCCCTGTAGATCACTCCGATTAAATGGTAAGATCCGCCGTAAAATCCCAATTCTTCCGTCAGTTTTTCGGATTTTTCAAAAGAGATCAGAACCCTGTCCGTTCCGAATTTGCGTCCGAGTAAGTAAAGATATCTTCTTTCCGCACCTTTCTTATGATAGGCGATCCTTCCGGAAAGAAATGTTTCCTTTTTATTATTTTTGAAGGAATACACTTCCTCCATCGTGGAATGAAGCCATTCCGTTTCAGGATACCCTCTGGCTTTCCAGGTGGTTTCCGCCAAATTTTTAAAAAGAATATAATCGGGATCCGTTTTGGATAATTCTTGGAGTGGAATGGATTGTAGTCCAAGATCCGGAGAGTATACCAACCAATCTTTTTTGGCCTTCACATCTCCAGTAGGTTTTACTTTTAATGCGGGGGATTCTTGGCATCCGTACGTGGTAGGAGAGGTGGCGGAAAAAGACGGACCTTTTTCTCCTTCTAATAATGAGAAAGAAGGAAGTGAAGTATTCACGCCGCTTCTGAACTTATAATCGAATTCGTATTCGTCTTTTGCTTCTTGCCAACCCCTTGGACCGAAAAATGCCAGAGGAACAAAGATAGGTAGATCCTTTGGGTCGTATCCAGACCAAACGAATCCGATCAATTTGTACTCATCCAAGGTATCCGGTGGTGTGAGTCCTAAATATTTTCTAGAAACGAAACCGGTTCGACCGTCTTCCGTTTTGATCTTTGTCCAATCGATCGGGCCTTTTGATTCATCCGGAAGTATTTTGACCTTATTTCCCCTGTTTAAGGTAAAGATGATCTTTCCGTTTTCCGGAGTTTCTCTAACGTTTAATACTCCCGATGTGATCAGCACGTAATGGTACGGGTCCGAGGTCTGAGCGACCAAAGAAAGATAGAATGTTGGTAGAAGTAAAAGTAATAAGATCCGGAATTTAAGCGCCATTCCAGCCAAAGCATTGTTTCGAAAGCAGAGGCCGCAAGCTTTTTAACGATCTGAAGATGAAAAGAATTCGTATTAAGAATATTAGGCGAGCGATTCGATTATCAAAATCGGATAAGAGCCTGTTCTACAAATTTTACGATTTAGAATGAAGAGGAAGTGTAGGAGAAAAGATAAAGAGGGTCCCATCCCCAGTTTAAGGGGTATATTTAAAATATTAGATTGTGGGATCCTCAGTCTTAATCTTGGATCAGTCTTTCTATAGTTTTCTCGGAGAGCTGTTTCATCTGAATATCTTTGCCGGAAAGGTTTTCGATCGATTTCCGGAAATTTTCAGGGTTCTTAAGCATTCCGACAGAGAGTACGTTCTCGGATTCCACTTCGTATTTACGGATAGAATCTATTAGTTGGTCCTTTTTGACTCGGACCTCTTCTCTCAATTGATTTAAATCCTGATTCGGATTTTCTACCAATTCTCTGAACAAAGGAGTTTCACCGAAAAGGATATTGATTAGATCCTCTTTAGGTGTGTTATTCTCTTCGCTCAATACTCCGAGTTTCATTTGTTCTTTGGAAAGTTGTTCTTGGAGATTTCCCAAGGTTTCCTGAACTTTCAAGTATCTAGAGGTCAAGCTGCTAGAAAACTCGGTTTTGTCGGCTGCGTTCTGGGCTTCCGAGGGTACTCCCGTTCTTCCTGGAACGGAAGATCTCTTGTCGCGGAGAAGTTTCTCTGCTGATGAGACTAGATTCGTAAGTTGAACGTCCATGTTCTTTACCCTCCTTTCGGTGTAATCCGGCGAACCTTTGGAAAAATCGGTAGATAAACCCGATCCTTCATTTTCCAAAGAGTTTATGTCGCATCTAAGCGGTTACTCCCTAGGCATATCTGTACTAAGTATCGGACAAACTTTAGAGAACCAATGAATTTTTTTTCCAAAAATTCAGTTTTTTAGGAAAAAAATCCGAATAGTTTCTATTAGGTCATTTTACCCTTTTTCCGTTCCGTATCTCTTCCGTGGGATACAAAACCACTTCGTCTCCTTCTTGCAGACCTTCCGTCAGAAGGGAAAATTTTCCGCTTCTTGCTTCGATTTTCACGTTAGTCTTCTGCGCCTTACCTTTTACCACTTTAAAGACCGCCCAGTTTTCTCCTTCTCTAAACAAAGCGGCAGTCGGAAGGATCAGCACGTTATCTTTGCTAAAGGAGATAATTTTGGCTTGTACCCGAAAGGAATCTCCCATTTTAGGAGGGGGAGTAATATCTATAATGGTCCTAACTCTTTGTTCCTCCACGCCTAAGGAGGAAATTTTGGTGAATGCAGCAGGTTCTATTAGCCTGACTTTCCCTTGAAAAGGTTCTCCTCCCCATCCTTCTATTAGAACGGGATTTCCGGGATGGATATGAGTACTATCTTGGGTGAGAATATCGCATACGATCTCAAGAGAAGAAGTATTTCCTATTTCAAGGATAGGCGCTCCTATAGAGATTGGTCCTTCACTTTCTCTTTGGATGGATAAAATACTCCCTGAGATCGGGGATTTTATCGTTCTATCATAATCCCAGCGTACGACTGCGACTGTTTCGCCTTTATCGACTTTTTCTCCCACGTGTTTTTCTATTCTTTGTAGTACACCGTTTACAGGGGAGAAGAGGGTGAATTTTTCTTTTACCCTAGTGATCCCTTCTTCTTCTACGATTTGTCGGTAAGTTCCTTTTTCCACCTTCCCTATATCTACTTGCAAAGGTTTGGGCCTGAAAATCCACCAGCCTATCAGGAGTAGCAAAACGCCGACAGCGGAGATCCGGGCGATCTTATTGGAATATAAGTTTAATAAGGTTTCCTTTAGTTGCATCTTTTATTCTCTTACCTTTAATACGGAGATCAGGTCCATAGATTTTATTTTAACGTAAAGTATCCAGAAACTAAATAAAGAGGTAATTAGTACGGTGAAGATGGAAATTACGTACGTTTTCGGAGCGATGAATAACGGGATCTTAAATCCTTCCGTTTCCACTGTGCTCAAGATCCCGTATCCGGAAAAATATCCGAGCAAACATCCTAAAGGAAGGGATGTTAGAATGACTATGGTCAATTCTCCTGCTAATATTATAAAAACTTCCGCTTTCGTAAAACCTAATATTCTAAGGCTACCCAACTCGAAGGCTCTCTCCGAAAGTGAGATCAAAGCGGTGTTATAGACTACCCCTACGGAAATGATACATGCAAAAATCATTATAATCAGAGATGTTGTTAGTATACTTCTTGACATTAATTCGTAAAATATTTTCAGAGTTCGCTTACGCGTGGATACTCCGGAGATCTTCGGATAGGATTTTAATTCGTTCAATAAGCTTTCTTCTTTAGAAGAGTCAGTCCAAAGTGCGGCAATATTTACCTGATCTCCTTCCCTTAACAATCTGTTTAAGGATCGGATCTCCTTATAGGCTCCTTGTCCCAATATTTCGTTTATAATGCCCGTTACTTCGACTTCCGTTTTGATCCTTTGTCCTTCCAATACTTCCAGTCGTATTTTGTCTCCTTTCCGGATCCCGAATTTTTCCGCCAAACCTGAATTTAGCAGGATCCCATCCTCCGGAACAGGAATGTTTTTCCCTTTTTCGTCTATCAATCTTCTGAGAGAGGAATTTTCAGGCATTCCCGTCAAGGCGATCTCTTTGCTCGAATTTCCGTAACGTATACGGATCGGGACCGATCTATATCCTTCCACTAGCAAGATCCCTTCCATCTTTGCTAATTCCAATATCGAATCAGAAGCTACCGCATTCTGAAAATTTAATGTAACGGTGTCTCTTTGTAGATCTTCGAATTGTATCTTTATGATCGAATTCATCGTATCCCTAGAAAATAGACCCAAGACCATAATCATTACTGAAGAAGAAACTCCCAAAACGAATAATATTGTTCTCCCGGGCCTTCTAATCAGATTTCTTATTGCGATCCTATATACGACCGGAAGGTCCTTCCAATAATCTTCCAGAAAACTTTTGGAGAAATTTTCGGGAGAAGGCGGCCTCATCGCTTGAGCAGGTTGAAGAGAAGTCGCTTTTCGGATCGATAACAAGGAGCCGGCCATACCGGAAATAATTCCGATCAATACCGCTTGGATCGCTAATTTAGGCTCGAATAGGAATTTTAAATCCGGAAATCTGTAATAGTCTCCGTAAAGATCTACCATCTGAGTCCCTAAATAATATCCGAATATTATTCCCAAAAAGGAACCTATTATACAAATAAATAATATTATCAATAAATAATGGAATGCGATACTTCTATCTCCATATCCAAGCGCTTTTAGTGTGGCGATCTGTTCCCTTTGTTTGGAGATCATTCTGGAAGATACTATATGAAGAAGAAAGGCCGCTACTCCCAAAAATACCATCGGAATGGAGAAGGCTGTCGTTCTTAGCTGTTTGAATTCATCCCTTAGGAAGGAGTGAGATGGTAGTTTATCCCTATCGTAAGAACCTAATCCTCCGAATGTGGTCAGCTTGAGGTCGATTTCTTTGAGCACCGAGTTTTTTTCGGCATTGGGAGCGAAATCAAACACTATATCGTTTACCGCTCCGTTCATATCGAAGATCTCTTCCACACTTTCTTTTTTCATCCACAGGATCCCGTAATGTTTATCATCCGGCAGAAATCCTCCCGGACGAAAAACGTACACATATTCCGGAGAAAGTGCGATCCCGGAGACAGTCAGTATTTTTTTCTTTCCTTCTAAAACTGCCGTGAGTTTGGAACCGGGGGCTAATCGATTCGCAATAGAGAAAGCCTCGCTGATAACGGTTTCGTCTTTTTCCCTAGGCAATCTTCCTTGTAATATCGCTAAACGGTTTAGACCTTCCGTTAAAGTGACTATTCTTCCTCCGCTTGGAATTGATTCCGATTCGAAATCCAAAACAATATCTTTGATGATCCTACCTTCTGCGTAGGATACCCCAGGTATTTTAGAAATATCTAAAATTATGGATTCAGGCGCCTTATGAAGAGAAACAAATCCCTGAGAAAGGGAATATTCCGCATAAAAATTGTTCCTTGAGATTAAAAGGGAATCGTATGCGCTTAAAGAAGTCAGGAATACCGCAATCCCGGAAGCGATCACTAATGTGATGGTCAGGGCTTGGGACTTCCAAGCTAATAATTCCCGAAAGGCTTTTTTATCTAAGACCCTTACCAATGCAAACTCTCCGTAGAGGTTTTATGTAGATTGGTTTTGTCCGAGACGATACAACCATCTCTCATCTCAACGACTCTATCCGCAATGGAAGCGATGCTTACATTGTGCGTTATTATAATGGTAGTCGTACCTAGTTCTTTGTTTATCTTGGAAATGGCATCCAATACGATTTTCCCTGTTTTAAAGTCCAATGCACCTGTCGGTTCGTCACAAAGAAGTATTTCGGGCCTTTTTACTATGGCTCTTGCGATCGCGACCCTTTGTTGCTCTCCTCCGGAAAGTTGGGAAGGAAAATGATCTTTTCTATCTGTCAAACCGACCATTTTTAAAGCTTCTAGTGGAGACATCGGATTGTCGGAGATATCAGTAACAAGTTTTACGTTTTCTTCCGCCGTAAGGCTTGGGATCAAATTATAAAACTGGAATACGAATCCCACATACTTTCTTCTGAACTCGGTGAGGTCTTCGTTTTGATCCGCTTCTAAAGGTCGATTATTGAAAAGAAGATCTCCGGAGCTGGGAGAATCCAATCCGCCTAATATGTTTAACAAGGTGGATTTACCGCTCCCACTGGGACCCAGTAGGACCGAAAATTCGGATCTGAAAAATCGGACGTTGATACCGGTCAAAGCGGGGACCTTCACTTGGCCCATATCGTAAATTTTACTGAGATTTACGGTTTCAAAGACCGGATCTTTCGGATCATGTTTTCCGGATTTTTTCATACAAGGATCGTTTATGCCTAATTGCCTAAGTAAAATAGATTTTTTAGGTGCGGGATTGATCTATGTTAATGTTTTCTAAAGTTTATATGTATGATGAAGTTGGGGATTGTCAGCCTATTTTTCAAACTTTTAACCTTTTGTAAACTACGTAAAGTCCTGATAGGAATAATATTGGAGTGATCCAACTCGCAAGCCAGATCGGGATTACTTCGTTTTCGCCCAAGGATTTGAAAGAAGGATCCATGACCATATAGAGAAGCGCTACTCCGATACTCACTCCAAGAGAAGAGACGATCGCCATTCTTTTGGTAAAAAATCCGCTGGCACAGCCTACTAAAGTTAACACCACGATCAGCAAAGGTTCCGCAAACAATGTGTGTTTGGCTATATCCACATCTCCGTAAGATAAACCTTTGCGGATACGATTTTCTTTTTCTTCCGAAAGTTCGAAGAAGTTCATCTCTTCTACTGAACCTTTAAGTTTTTTGAAATAGTCGGGCTTTTCCGGAAGTGTATATTCTTTTTCCGTAAACTTTTGTACGGAGACCACTTGTAAATCGTCGTCGAATTTGGTTTCTTCTACACCTTTTAAGATCCAAACTCCTTTTTGATAATCGAATTTTGCTCTTTGGGCTACTAAAAGATAATCAGGAGTCTGCTCCTTGGTTAGACAGATATAATTAAATCCACCTTTGATCTCTTCTTCCTTAGTATCGTAATAATAAATATAATAAAATCCTTCTTGCCCTTTGAAATGTTTTTGGTAGACCACTCCGACTAACGTGTTTTGGTCTCCTTCTTTTAACATTTTGTGTTCTTCGTTGGCTCTTGCGTTTAATGGAGCTACAACTGTTTGTTTTAAGAAGAATGCTGCAAACCAAAGTACACAACTAAATGCTACGATCGGGGCTACAATCCTCCGGAATGAGATCCCTGCAGCCATCATCGCCACCAATTCTTTGTTTGCAGAGAACTGCCCCACAGTGAAAGAAACGGAGAAAAGTATCGCGATGTTCATGATGTACTGGATGAGCATCTGGGGGAGTCGGAAAAGGATAAAAAGCCAACCGTGGATCTTTCCCCCTTTGGAAGAAGCCATGTCTCCCTTGATATCGCTATAAGAGGACATTAAGGCCAAAAATCCCAAAGTGATTAGGGCCCCGATAAATATTTTTATGAACTCGGAGAATACATACTTATCCAAGATTCGTGGTGGAAAAAATTCCTCTTTTATTCTTTGGATCCATTCTTTGGGACGGATTTCGGGAAGACTGAACTGCATTCCGAATCCATCATCAAATGGCCGAGCGATTCCTACGATTCATTTATTTGGGTTGACGATCTTGGCTCTTAAGAGAAAATTCCTCCGTTACAGGAGGAGATCATGAAAAAAAGCGTCATTTCGCTCGCAATACTCGCCACTCTTATTTTTACTGTTTCGGTTTCTGCCGAAAAAAGTACGGAAGATCATATTAAGGCGCTCTCCAGCGGATCCGATCAGGAAAAAATCGAAGCTTCCCTTTATTTGGGAGATAAAAAAGAAAAGTCCGCAGTTCCGGAATTGATCAATCTTCTGAACCGTTCGAACGACCCTAAAGTTGCTGTTCCTGCGGGGATTGCTCTGGGCCAAATCGGAGAAGCCGGTGATTCGACTATCGCTTTAAAAAACAAAGTGATCAGCTCCGACAATGGAGATATCGTCTACACCGCTCTTGTTTCTATCCTGAACATCGTGATCAAAAATGAGAAGGCGGAAGACGCTGCGAAAGAAGCTCTTGAGTTTGCGGACAAAAACCGCAGATCAGACGAGTTTGTTTCCGACTTCTTAAACGTTCTTACTAAAAAGTTAAAGGGTTAATCCTTTTTTTCGGTGTTGAGTCCGGAGGAACTGAGTCGTTATTCTCGGAATATTCTTTTAAACGAAGTTAAACGTAGCGGTCAGGAAAAACTCAAAAAATCCGTTGTTACGGTAATTGGAGCCGGGGGTCTTGGATCTCCGGCTTTGTTATATTTAGGGGCCGCTGGAGTCGGAAATATCAGGATCATAGACTCCGATATCGTTGAGACCACCAATCTACAAAGGCAAATCATATTCAAACATTCTGATATAGGAAGATCCAAATCGGAAGCTTCTTCCGAAAATCTTAGATCTTTAAATCCTTATATAAGGGTAGAAGGTATACAAGCAAGACTTAACGTAGAGAATGCGAAGGACCTGCTGAGCGGATCGGATTTGGTCTTGGAAGGTTCCGATAATTTCGATACCAAGTTTTTAACGAACGATACATGTGTTCGAGAGAAGATCCCTTTTATCACTGCGGGTGTACTTCGTTTTGATGGAATGGTGATGGGAGTTCGTCCAGGTAAGGATGCTTGTTTTAGATGTGTGTATGAGGATCCTCCGCCTCCGGAACATGTGCCTTCTTGTGCGGATGCCGGAGTAATAGGCAGTATGGCGGGGATGATCGGCACGATTCAGGCCACGGAATGCATTCAATTATTATTAAGTGATTTCGAGAGAGAGTCGGGTTTATTCGGCAGGATTTTACAGGTAGATTCCAGATCAATGGAGTTCAGGACTATCTCCACTTTCAGACGTAAAGATTGTATAGTTTGCGGTTTACTTCATTGAGTTTGTTTTTTAGAGAAGTCGAGAGAATATCCCGCTCCCACATAGATTGCCTTTGCGGTGGAATTTCCTGCAAGGCCCTGGGTTAATGATTGGATCAATTCTAAACTTACATAGGCGTTTATAGGACTCCCGTTTAAATCTAGATCCCCTCCGAAGTGTTCCATCTTATAAGAGAGTTTGGAATATTGGAATCCTGTCCAGAAGAAGACCGAATCTCTCCAATGGTAGATTAACTTTCCTGAAATCGATTGAGAATCCACCCTCCATTGGTTGTTCAAGGCGGCTCTGTTTTCGAAAAAGCTACCGGCAAGGAAGGCAATTTGGTCTCGTGTATAGACGGAATTTCCATGAAGGAATTGTTTTTGTAATTCCCACCTTGTCTCCCATTTCTCCTTCCATTTGTATTCTATCGTCGCTCCGAAAGAAGGACCGCTTAAATAATCACTGAAACCTGTCCCATATTTTATAACCCAATCTATAGTATTCGTATTTGCAGGATCTTTGGGAGAGATTTCGTAAGTAGAATCGTCTTTTCCCTTCTGCCAAACTTTATGGTAACCTAATATAGGCCGGACTTCGAATCCTGCTTTAGAAAATACGTTATAGGAAATTTGAGCGTATACCTGCTTATAGCTGATTTGATGATGGGGAACACCAGGACTAAATGCGGCCTGTGAGACCGTTACCCCCGAAAGATCCGGATATACGATATTCCCGAAATTATTTACCGATTCCAAAGAGTTTAAATGGGACCCGCCAAACTCTCCAATAATACGTTTCCAAGTATACCTTAGATTAATAGTTTTTGCGTCCGAATCTTTTCGATCCGGAGAATTATAGAAAAATCCTCCTCGATTACCTAAGAGGGTGGCATATTGTTCCACTCCTCTATGGAAATTGGCGACCTGGCTTTCATAACTGCTTCTCCCTATTCCTCCCGAAATTTCGAAAGTATGACGATTCGAAAGTGTAGAAGGGTTATCTTTTTGAGCGATCTTTAATTCTTCCTTTTGTTTGAGATTTTCCTCCTCTAATTTCTTTCGCCTTTCCTCTTCTTCTGCCTTTAATTTTGTTTCGAGTACAGGATCAGTTTTTTCGATCTTTTCTTGTCTAGTCGGTTCTTTTATATCAGGATTTTTGAATGTAATTCTACGGATTGCGGATTTCAGTATTTCTTCTTCTTTTCCTTCGGTACTTTTAAATCTGATCTTGAAGGCACTTTGGTGAAGAACTTCTCCTTTAAGTATCCTTCCGTCTTTCATGTAAACGTATTGGATTTCGGCGAACATATTTAAAGGGAAGAGAACAAATAGGCTTAAAACGAAAATTCGTTTCGGATAGAACATATTCAGAGAAATTAGACGCGATTTCCCGGTATAATATTCGAGTTCTTAATATTTGTTTTCCGATTTAAAAACGGACTAGGATGAAAAAAATTTGTATCTTATTTGTTGAAGTCGTACGAGTACGTGGCGCCGATCTGGATCGTTGTGGCTTTTGTTTCTTTGAGAGCGCCTGGGCCGACCAAAGATTCGAAAAGTAGTTTTCCTAGGACAGCATCTTGGGCCGGGTTACTGTCCGATACGTTTTCGTTCTTGATCGATAGAGAGGAATCGGATATGGTATAAGTCCAGTTCATCGAATTCAAACCGAACCAAAAGCCGATCCCGTATTTCCAAGGATAGACCAATCTAATATCCAATAAGGCTCCATTTGCGATCCATTTATTGTATGTCTGTATGCCGTTAGATTGGGAATCGAATGATAATGGAGCGTAAGCATAAATATTTCGATCGTAGGTCCCGAAACCCTGCAATTTAAGAATATGTAAACCGGTCCGGATCTCGAATCCACCTACTTTTAAGTCGTATTGTACTCCGAAGGAATATCCTTTTAGGACTTCTGAGGCGGAAGTAGGAACGATCCCGAAATATTGTTCCGTAAATGCCGGAGCAGTTCCCGTTCCGAAGATCGTCGAATTAAAGTTCTCCGTTTTTGACCAGAACTGGTGGTATCCGATAACGGGGCGCACATCGTATTTAGGATGCGGGTATACCGAGTAAGAGAAATTTCCGAAAACATGTTTCATGGAAACATCATAATTTCCTTGGATAAATTTCGGGTATGTGCCGCCACTTGGGCCGTCTAATCCGAAAATACTTTGGGTCGCAGAGGATGTAGCGGAACTTGCGCCTATTTCCCCCACATATCGATTCCAAGAGTATCTGACTTCAAATGAACCGGCCTTTCCGCTTTTGGGTTTCGGTTCTAACGAATATTCGAATTTACCGCTGTCTTGGCCTATACTACTTCCAACCGCGATCACTTGGTCGTAAAAATTCGCGCCTTGGAAGTTTACGGTTCCGGATCCAGTGCCAAGAAAAATTTCTAAACGATTTCGTTTTGCTTCTTCGATTTGTTTTTTTCTTTTTTCCGTTTTTTCATCTAAGACGGCTTGTTTTTTGGATTCTTCTTCCTGTTGTTTTACAACCTCTTCGGGAGCGGGTGTAGGAGGTCCAACAGGAGTTTTGTCTTTTGGTTCCGGGGTTTTGGCTTCTTTAAATGCAATCCTTTTGATATCTTGTTTTGAGATCTCTTTTGTGGATCCGTCTGGAAGTTTGATTACCACTTTAAATGCGGTTTGAGAAACGATCTCCGCAGTGATCACTCTTCCGTCTTTCATATAGATGACTTGATCGTTAGGATGGACGGAAGTTAGCGAGAATATCATACATCCGAAGAAAATTGCCGCTCTTACCTTATTTTTTAGTCTTCGCATCCCGGATCCGATCTCACTTACCACTTGAACTCTGGGAAAGAATCCTTGAGATGAAGACAAGATTCAAGCAATAAATTGACAGCTCCGAAATCTAAGAGCGGTTATCTTATAACAAATACTACATAGTGAAATTGCTCTTCGGTTAATAATTTTCTTCGGGTCCGAAGTTCAGGGTTTTAGAAACTCCGAATTGTATCGAAGTCGCCTTACCTGTGGCATTTATAGTTTGCGCAAGTAACTTCTGGCTGAAATTCCAACTTACAAGTTCCGACAAAGTAGGAGGATCGGAATCCAGAGAAAGTGTGATCGGAAAACTTCCGTCTTGTAGGGAATATTTCCATTGATAAGAATCATATTTTATAAAAAAACCGATCCCCATTTTCCAAAAATAACTCAGCTTTAATGAAGTGTGAGTTCCTTTTGCCTTCCAGTCAAAACTATAGTCCGCAGGAAGTACAAAGAGGGTGAAAGGGGGCGCTAAAAATATAGCGGTATAATCCTGGTGGATCGACTGGGAACCTTTCATCGTTAAGGTTTCGAATTCAGGCCGTACCTCGAATTTAGAACCGAACAAATAAGCAAAACCGATTCCAACGGATGTCCCGATCAAACTTTCAGAAGCTTGGAAATTGGATTTTCCACCCACGCTATCCGGCTGAAATACCTGTGAATGTGAATCTTTGGTTCTATTCCAAGTTCGGATATAACCTATACTCGGATACAACTCGAAATTGGACCTCGAAAGCGCGGAATAAGATCCTTTAAAAAAAGCCGCCTTCATTTGTTCGGGATAAGATCCATAAACCACGATCGGATCTCCTTCCGGTCCTAGGTTTTTGGAACTTGTGGAAGTATTTATTTCCATTCCCACTGCTTCTAAGGAGAATTTTTTGAATTTATAATTGATCCCCGCTGATACGGATGTGCCCGCAGTACGGTTCGGGCTTCCGGCTAAATAAAAAGGGGTCGCATCGATGAATAAACTTCTTATGTTCTGATATTTATAGTAAAAATCTACGGTTTGGGGCGAGAAGGTTCCGCTTCCAGCACCTAAATAAATATCTACATAATGTCTTTCTAATGGATTTCTAACCGCTCTTTTGGCTACTTTCACGATCGAGGGAGGAAAGACGATAGCCGGTTCTTCCTTTTTGGGCTCTTGTTTTTCCACGGCAGTTACCGGTTCGGTCTTTTTAGGTTCTTCCTTTTGCGGTTCTCTATAAGATATCCTTAAGATATTCTCCTTTTGGATACGTTTCGTTTCCCCGTTTTGTAATTTCAGATCGATATAGGTTGCGGTTTGGTTGACGACATCTCCATGTAATATTTGGCCGCTACGTAAATATACGGCTTGGGCCTCGGCAAATAGAACTACAGGCAGGAATAATAAGAATAGAAATAGGAACTTGGACTTCATTCAACCTTCTTCATTAACAGTTTCGGATATTAATAAAAAATTTATTTCTATTCTTTATATTCCTACCTGTAAACAAGAAAGAGTGAGGATTAGACTATTTTTAAGGAAAAGAGAAAGTCTTTTTAGCCAATTAGATGAAACTGCGGACCGAGCTTATCAATTCGGATTCGTTTTCCAGAACGGTTTCTAATTTAAGATAAAACCATTTTGAAAAATTTTTATCGGTTTCTATGAGTGAAGAGATCTTTACTCCGTCTTTTTCCGTGCAGACAATGTAATCTTGGTTGGAAGTGTTCTCCGAGATCCGGGTTATATCGTCCTTCGTATAAGAATAATGATCCGGATAGGATTTGGTTTTTAGCTCGGAAGGATTTTGATTTTGTAAGGAAGAAAAGAACGAGCCTGGATTTCCCAAACCTGCAAAGCCAAATACGGATTTTCCGGTTAAATCCCTGACGGATCGCTCGGATGATCCCGGGGAAAGTGGAACTAATATTTGGGGCGAAAATCTAAATCTTAAGGTTCGAGAAGGTTTGTATTTTCGGATCCAATTCGAAAGGGAACTTTCCAATTCTTCCGAATACTTGGATGCTACTAAAAAATTTGCCCTAGATACCGAATTATAAGATTCCCTTAATAAACCTAGAGGAAGTAAGAATTCCATTTTGGAAAGATTGGTACAGTCCAATAAAACCAAATCTAAGTCCCTCTGTAAAGCATGGTGTTGGAATCCGTCATCCAGTAATACAAATACCTTTTGATCGTTCGGGATTTTGTTTTCAGATCTGTATTGTTGGTAAGAGTCGAACCTGTTACTTCCCACATACACTTCTACAAAAGGAAGATTCTTTTTTAATAGAAGAGGTTCGTCCCCCACGTCGGACGGAAGAGAATTATTAGTGACTCTTCGGGTTCCCTTTCCGGAAGAACCGTATCCTCTGCTTAAGATCACGATTGGGATTTTCGGAAAATTAGAATGGAGTAATTTTGCTAGATGAAGTGTAAAAGGTGTTTTGCCTGTTCCACCCACGCTAAAATTCCCGATACTAATCGTTATGGAAGAAGAGAGAGTTCTTTTTTTCTTTAAACTTCTATCAAAAAAAAATAAGATCCTATAAACCAGGCTGAGTAAAAATAAGATCGGAAAAGAGAGGATCTTCCCAAAAGAAATCATATTCTTTTTTCTTAAACCGGAGATTCTGCGAACTGCATCTCGTACAATTTCTTATACTTTCCGTCCAAGCGGATCAATTCCGAGTGAGATCCTGATTCTACCACTTTTCCACCTTCCATAGTAAAAATAGTATCTGCGATCTGAACTGTGGAGAGTCTATGAGCGATAATGATGACGGTCCTATTTTTGTATAAGGATTCAAGCGCTTGTTGGACCACTCTTTCCGATTCGGTGTCTAACGCGGAAGTGGCCTCGTCCAAGATCAGGATTTCAGGATTATTCAATAATGCTCTTGCGATGGAGATCCTTTGCCTTTGGCCTCCGGATAACATGACTCCTCTTTCTCCCACTACGGTATCGAAGCCGTCTTCGAAAGAAAGGATAAACTCGGTCGCGAAGGCGAGTTCTGCAACTTCTCTCATTCTTTCTTCCGTAACATTCTCCGTTCCATAGCAGATATTTTCTCGGATGCTTCCGTTAAATAAGAATACCTGTTGGTTCACGATGGAGATCTTTTTTCTTAAAGAAGCCAGGTCTAAATTCCTAAGATCCATTCCATCCCAGGTAATGGAGCCTTCGGTCGGATCGATCAATCGCGGTACAAGATCTACCAAAGTGGATTTTCCGGCCCCAGAAGAGCCGACTAACGCAATCGTGGATCCTTTTTGGATGGAAAGATTTAAGTCGGACAATGCAGGACTTTTTGCTCCGGGATAGGTATAACCTACCGAATCGAATTTTAATTCTTTGGAAAGTTTTTTAGGATAGATAGGATTCGGAGAATTTTTTACATCCGTTTCGCTATCCAACATTTCGAACACTCTGGTCCCTGCCGCAACCGCACTTTGGATGGAGTTGGATAACATTCCCATTTGCTTAAAAGGTCTGGTCAAAAATACCAAAGTTAAGAAGAAGATCATAAAATGACCTAAGGTCAGCTTTTCCAGTTCGATCAAATAAGCGCCGAAAGCCAAAAATATCACTGCAACGATCGAGCTGGAAAGTTCCACTAAAGACGGACCGATCTGATGATAAAAATGCCCTTTGAACGTTTTTTCGGAAAGATCGTTATTGATGTCCCAGAATCTTCCCGCTTCCGTTTTTTCCATCGAGAATGCGCGTATAACACGTATACCCGAGATGACTTCCTGTAAATGACCGTTTAACGCTGATAATCTTTCCTGTTGGTTACGCGTCGCTTTTCTGATCCGATCGGCAAAGGAAGTCACAGGGCCCATGATCAATGGGACCACAACCAGAACGGCGATAAACATTTCCCAACTTAAGAAAAGGAGAATAAGTAAATGCGTGAGTATGTAGAAAAAATCCACGATCGCATCTTTCAGATCCGAACTGATCAGCTTGGCCAGGACTTCCACATCGTTTACGATGCGGCTCATAAAGATCCCGGTCTTCTCTTGTACGAAATGGTTGAGCGGAAGTTCTTGAGCTTTAGAATAAAGTTCTAATCGAAGATCTCTGACGGCTAGATATCCTCCGGAGTTGATGCAATAGACAGCGCCTGTTAAGAATAAGAGTTTTGCCAGATAGATGGGAAAGATGAATAAACAAAAAAGTAAAACGAGCTGGTCTTTCGGAAGAGTAGTTAGATAATAGTTGGTTTTGATCTTAATATCTGCGGATAGGGCCTCTATCTTTTGGATGGCTTCTAATTCTTTTCCCTCTTCCCTATCTTTTAGTGCGATACTTTCTTTTTTGGTGAGTGAAATTTGGAAGTCGGCTTTTCCGCCTTTTCCGATCGCGTTGAATATCGGAATAACACTAGTGAGAGAGGCTCCATTGAGTATGGACACAAAAAAGGATAGTACGACCCCGGTGATTAATCTGTATTTATACTTGAAGGAATACCCCAAGAGGCGTCTATAGACGTTCATAGGTCCGGAATGTTTTATCCTAGATTTCTAGACTCGGTCTCGTCCCTGTTTCAAGCCGGACCGAAACCGACTCTTACCTTTTCTCTGGCTTTCCTTCTTTTGTCCCTTCTTTTTTATGATTGCGGAAAAGAGGAGAGAAGTCCCGAAAAACTGGTATTTTCGCTACCTTCCGATCCGATCTCTTTGGATCCGATCCGATCTACGGACCTATCTTCCAGAATTGTTCTAAAATATATTTACCCAAAACTTTTCGATATAAACGTAGAAGGTAAGGTCATCCCGTCCTTAGTAAGATCATACAAGCTCGCAGAAGGCCCTTCTCCCAATATCAGAAAATTGATCATGGAGATCCGTAACGATCTGAAATCGAACGTTAGTACGGAAACGATTTTAGGATCTTTGGAAAGATTGAGAAATACCCCAGGACCAAGAAAAAGCACATATTCTTTTTTAAAAGGCGGAAAGGTCCTCTCGGATTCCAGTTTGGAAATTTATTTCGAAGGCGGACTTAGGGAAACTTTAGAAAAACTTTCTTTGCCCCAGGCTTGGATCTACTGCGGTTCACCCGAATTGCCTTGTGGGGATTTTAAATTAGTAGAATGGAAAAGGAATAATTATCTTAGATTAGTTGCAAATCATTCCAACGATCTAGGCTCTGAAATATTATTTCGCGTTCTTCCACAAGCAAGCACTGGATTGTATTTATATTTCAAAGACGAATTGGATCTAATGAAATTGCCTGTGTTTCTTCTCCAAAACTCGTTAGTAAAAGAAGATCATATCTCCATCCGAAAAGGGGGAGGTGTACAATATGTTGCGATCAACGCTAAAGGGCCTTGTTTCGATAAGAACTTTAGAAAAGCATTAAATTACTCCGTGGATAAGCGAACGATCATCCGTGTTCTATTGGAAGGAAAAGGAGAAGTTGCCGTAGGCCCATTTCCAAAATCGATTTCGGAAACCTGGACTTCTTCCGAAGAAATTTATCCTTATGATCTAACAAAAGCGAAGGATTTACTTTCTAAGTCCGTATGTTATCCTAAAATTTTAGAAAGAGAACTGGAATTTAGGATGAGAGGAGACGAAGAAAACCAAGCAAACGGTGCTGCAATCGTTCAAAATCTAAAGGATTTAGGATTGAAGATCAAGATCCTTCCTATGGAAAAGGCGGCATTATATAAAGAGAATGGAGAAGGTAAAGGAGACCTAACGTTATTGTTTTGGTATGCGGATCTTCCGGGACCGTTCGCATTTTTGGATCCGTTGTTTGCGGGAGATCGATTCGGGAACGGAGGAAATCGAGCCTTCTACTCTAACCCGAAAATGGAAAAAATTTTCCAGGAGATCCGATCCACGGACAAAACGGATATAAGTCCAAAGATCCAAGAAGCATTTTCCATTTTAGCGGAAGATGCTCCTTGGATCTTTTTATGGTCCCCTTATGAGTTGTATCTGATCGGGGACCGTTTACAAAAAGTTCCTAATCGTCGTTCGGATCTTCCTTAATTTCAGGAAGTTCTAATTCTACCGCGTCTTCTCCGGAAAGCGCTTCATCGGAACCGTTTGTGGAAGCAGTTCCTTCAGTTTGTGTGACCGTAGGGGTAGTTGTGCCGCCTCCCGGCTGATCTCCTACGTAATAGTACTGTCCATATAGAGGATGTTTACATTCCGCCTCGTTGGAAAGAAGCCCGCCTGTTTCCGCGCAGATATCCACTTTCACATAATCTCCGTTAAATGGAGTGATTAGACTATCACTAAAACCTAATGTTCTAGCAACGTGAGAAACATATCTAAACCAAATGGAACCGCTTGTGCCTGAGCCGGAACCTGGGAAAGGTGCGCCTAAGTCATTACCCACCCAGACTGCAGTGACTAAATTCGGATTTACCCCGGCAAACCAAACGTCTCGTACTCCTTTTCTAGAACCCCAACGTTTTTGCGCTTCTTTCGGAGATTGAACAGTTCCTGTTTTTCCTCCGAGCGGGAATTTTTCTCCGTCCTTTAATGCGATCTTGAGTGTACCTTCTTCCGATACGACCGCTTCTAATAAGTTTAATGTCATGGCACAGGCTACAGGATCTAAAATTTGTTCCGCTTCCCTAGGATCCGGAAGACTATTCATATAAAGTTCGGATCCTTCGAAGTCTGTGATCCTTAGGATTTCCACAGGTTTTACTTTTTTACCGTTATTGGCGATTGTTGCATAAACGGTTGCCAATTCTTTAGGAGATAATTCTCCGGAACCGAGCGCTAATGTAAGATTGTGTTGGAACCTTCTACTCAACTCGGAACTATCTAAGTCCAAAATTTTTCCTAAAGTATGGATAAAATCGCCGACGCCAATTTCATCCATAAACTTAACCGCGATCGTATTCACCGATTGAGCGAAAGCGGTTCGGACCTGCATTGCTCCTCTGTGACCCTTATACCAGTTTTTAGGAGCATAACCTCTGATCTTGATCGGCTCATCCACAACGATAGAAGTCGGAGTGGCGATCCTTTTTTCGAATGCCATCAGATATACGAGTCCCTTGATTACCGATCCGGGTTGTCTAACGGCGGAAACGGCGCGGTTTAATCTAAATATATTAGAAATTTTGTAACTACCGACCATCGCTTCCACATATCCGTTTGTGGGATTGATGGAGATCAGGCTGCCGTTCATGTTCTCTATAATCTTATTTTGTTTGGAAACTTCTTCCGTTTTGCCTGCTTTTAAATAATTCGCTTTATCTTCGGAAAGTTTTTTACGGACTGCCTCTATTCCTTCTCTAAGGGAGCGTTCTGCCGCTTCTTGTTTATCATAATCTAAAGTAGTATAAACATTCATTCCGCGGCTTTCCAGGTCGATCTCCGAAAAATTTTCGATCACGAATTGGCGAATGCCGAAGTTAAAATCGGGAGCCAAATTGATCGTAAAATCCTTATCGAATCCGTACTTTCCGATCTCGGAAGTGATTACAACTTTGTCCCCTTCTTCCTTTGTCTCTTCCACCACATAAAAAGATCTGAACTTGCGGATATTCAAATCCACTTTCTTCTCGAAATCTCTTTCGATAGACTTCGGATTCGGATGAAGGTTTTGGTTTTTTCCCATTACAGTCATCACCATTTTCTGTCTTTTGAGAGCTATTTTCGGATTTCGAACGGCATTATAATTGGAAGGAGCCGGAATTGTCCCAACAAGCAGAGCCGCTTCCGCAGGAGTCAATTCGTATGCAGGTTTATTAAAGTAATAGCGAGAAGCTTCTTCTACTCCTGTGTTTCCTTCCCCTAAGAAAATACGATTTAGGTACATTGCTAGGATCGTATTCTTATCGAACTTACTTTCCAGATAGAATGTACAATAAAACTCGGTAAGTTTGTTGAAGACGTTCCGAGCTCCTAGATCCAAAGTGAGTTTTGCCAATTGTTGCGTGAGGGTGGAACCTCCCTGTCTTTGGAAGGTAGTTAGGTTGACTATGATAGCTCTTAGTAAAGCGGTAAAATTCACACCACTATGTTCGTAAAAGTCCCTATCTTCCGAACTAAGCAATGCCCATATTATATTTCCATGATTCGCTAAATTGTCCGTACGAATGGGTCTGAATTTTCTACGGGAGAATTCGCCGATCAATTTTCCGTTTTTGTCAAGGATACGGATCGGTTTAATCTCGTTCGGATCGTATGTGTCCGAAACTTCCCTCTGGAAAGTTTCCAGATTGCGCACGACTTCTTCCTGTTTGGTGAGCCAGACAACGTAAGATCCGCCGATCAAAAAGGAAAGGACTACAATTCCGGAAATAACAGAATATTTGAGGATAGATCTCCAGTTTGTTTTCGAATATTGGAGGAAGGAAACTAAAATTCCAAGGATACGATCTTTGATGTTCATAAGGTCCGTCGGTAGGTTTTCCGCCGTAAGTTAGGGAAAGAAAAGGACTTTTTTTGCGAATTTTTGTCCGGTTCCTTCTCTTTTATGTCGGTATAGTAACATATCTAAAAGGGGAGAAGAACGGACAATTAAGTGGCGATTCTGGTAGACAGTTTCCAAAATCTATGTCCAATACAGTTTTGCTTTGGATAACCGAAGAACTTAAGGAACTATGGAAGATCTGCCTTTCAAAAAAGAAATTTTTCAGCGCCATCATTCTTCTTTTCCTGCTAAAACTGAGATCTGGCCCAAGGTAAGACTACTTTTCGGAAGAGAGGGAATTCCTACCGATCTTTCTCATCTCTACTTGAATGAGGACGGTGAATCCTGGGCCAATCTGGGTTATTGGGAGAACACAAAGGAATACGGCACAGCTTGCGCGAATTTAGCGGAATATTTGGGAAAATTGGCCGGCTTAAATCGTGATTCTAAACTATTAGATCTGGGATTCGGATGCGGGGATCAATTTAGAATTTGGGAAAATACTTTCGGAGTAAATGTTTCGAATATATACGGGATCAATATCTCCAAGATCCAGACTGAATTTGCAAAAAGACGTTATGACGGAAAAACAAGTTCTCCCAATTTCATTTTAGGAAGTGTAGAAACATTAGCGGAATTCGAGGACAATTGTTTCGATGTAGTGCTTGCCTTGGATAGTCTGTATTTTTTCCCCGATCGAAATAATTTGGTCCGCGAAATTTATAGGATCGTAAAGCCGGGAGGAGTATTCGTATCTTCGGAAATATTATTTTCCGATCGAAAGATTTCTTATTGGGAAACTTTCAAACGGAATTTGATCTCGAGGATGGCAAAGATGTCCCGCGATCTTAAAAAAGTGGAAGGGATCGTTTCCGAATATTCCGCAGTAGGATTCAATTTCGAGGTCTTAGAAAGAATAGACCCTTTCGTATTTCCGGGATTTTCCCAATTTATATTAGAAAAAATTAAATCGGAAAAAAAGATCCCAAAACGATTAGCGGGAAGATACGAGATGTTGGGAGAATATTTCGGCTCCGAAAAGATCAAAAAACATTTCGAATATTGGATCTATAAGGTCAGAAAACCCTGTTAGTTAATTAAGATTTGAGTGAAGTTTCTACCCATCTTTTTACATCCAAAGAAGTGGAAACTCCCGCTTCTAAAAGCGGCATCCCGTATCTTGCATAAGAACCGCAAAGCCATACTTTTTTCCCGGGAAGTTCCTGTAAGCCCTTCAATTCTTCCAAAATTTTTCTGGAAGCGATATCGATCACAGGCCTTTCGAATTTGGATCTGCTGATAAAATCTTTTTCATTCGGTTGTACAAGCGGATTCCAAGTCTGGAAAACCGCCTTACCTTTCATAGAGGGAAGGACTTTGTTTAGAAGAATCGTGGCAGTTGCGGTAGAACTATCTTGAGAAAGGGAAAAACACATAGGAGCCCAATGCCTTTTCTGTTTGGGCATAAACTTTTCGTCCGAATGGACTACTACTTCCGAAGCCTCGTATTTAAGTTTGGAAAGTAGGGACTTCTCCTTTGAATATTCATCCGGAAGAATGGAGATCGCCTGATTGGCGGGAGCAGCAACCACCACTCTATCGAAAAGTTCCTCTCCATTCTCGAAGATCAGTTTTACTTTATCTTTTTCTAAAACGATTTTTTTAGGGTCGGTGCTCAAACGGACGGAGGAAGCTCTTTTTGAAAGTTTTTCCGTAACGTCCCTAGTTCCTTTTTCCGGAGTTAAAAATCTAAGGAATTTTAATCCGCTGGAATGATAACCGATCACTACTTCTGCCGGATAATTTTTAGCGCTTTCAGAAGTACAGGTATTAATCGTGGAAAACATAGGGATCAGATACAGGTCTTCGAATTCGACGGAATAACCGAATCTACTCAAAAACTGAGAGATGGTAAGTTGTTCTCCTTCTAATGATCGGAGCTCTCTTTCCGATTCTTCGTAAAAGCGGATCGCATCCGAAAAAATACGTCTAGAAGTTTTATTGGAAAAACAAACCCAATAAGGGATCGGAACAAAATTCCCTCCGATACCCAAGGTGGAAAAACCGAAATAAGTCGTGCCGTCTCCGTAGTTTAAGGAAAACGAATAATCTACCGGCCTTACTTCGATGCCCGCTTCCCTGTAAAGATCTAAAAGACAAGGATAATAATTACGTTTGAATGCCCTAAATGGAACATCCACACGGATAGAATGTCCGTTGGAGAAAAGATCGGTACCGTGAGCATCCATACCGACCAAAGGATGTTTTTCTAAAAGAGAGACTTCATGTTCTTTGCCCAAGTACCAAGATGCACTTAAGCCGGCGATTCCGCTACCGATGACCGCTATTTTCATTCCGGATTAGAATCCTTTTTTAAAACAAAAATACAAGGTAAAACCTGGATTTAAGGAAGGAATGCTACAAAAAAGGTAACCGAACAGTCAGTCTACGATCTGCAACACAACTCTTCTGTTCTTTTGACGGTCCGAAGCGTTATCATTGGAGGAAATCGGTTGGCTGTCCCCGAAACCTTGGGTCCGAACTCTCGTGTCCTCAATTCCATGTTTAGAGATTAGATAATCCGCAACAGCCTTCGCTCTGTTTTGGGAAAGTTCCTGGTTATGTTCTTTTTTGCCTATATTATCCGTATGACCTTCGACGGAGATTTTGAGTTTGGGATTCGATTTTAAAAAGTTCGCCAAACGATCCAATTCAGGTTCGGAATCCTTGGAGATCTCGAACTTGTTTGTTTCAAAAAATAAATTGTTCAGAAGGACTTGTCGACCCACTGCCAAAGCAGGAAGACGGAATTCCACATCCAATTTTGCGTCTTCTTGTTTTGAATCCGTAAGATCGATATTTCTAGAAACGGAAAGATGACCTTGTTTCTCCGCATAAAAACCGTATTTTTCGCCGTAAGGAAGAACTAAACTGAATGAACCGGTTTTAGAATCGCTTTTCGCACTTCCTCTTTTTTCCAAACGTGTTAAGGATTCGTAATGAATTTCCGCACCCAAAGGATTTCCTTCTTCATCCAAAACTTTGCCGTTAATCACTACAACTGGGTTCGGGCGAAAATCTCGAGGAAGATAAGCCATATACAGTTGACCTTCTTTACTTACATAAGCCCAGTCGCTATTTACGGGAATAGAAAAGAAGTTCACACCTTTTAAATTTGCGGATACCTCTACCGGTTTAGTCCAATTGTCCCAACCTTCTCCGATTCTTTTGGTTACATATACGGAAAGGCCCTTATGACCGTCGCTGCAGAAATAAAGTGTTCTATCGTCTCCCGCTAAAAACGGAGCGGTCTCTTCGGAAGAAGTGTTAACGATCTCACCTAAATTTTTACCTATTCCGAAAGAGCCGTCATCTTTTTGGATACTGACATACAGATCCAATTTGCCGTGGGAATCGGGTTGCTGGACGGAATAGATCAGTATCCTTCCGGAAGAAGAAAGGGTCGATCCTCCGAAGACGGAAGTATTATTTTTCAGATATAAATTCGCAAAATCGGGAAAGTTAATCGCTTTAGGATAAGACCAATTCCCTTTTTCTTTATAACTTTTATATAATGGAACAGTCGCTTTGTTTTGAAGATTGGTCAGTTTTCGGAGATATTCGTAAGCGAGCTGTTCTTCTTTTAAGCGGAATTCCATCTCGTCTCTGGTGTTTTTTCTTAATTCTTCTCTTTTATCTTGGAACTCGAATTGGATCTTGCGAGAAGCTTCGTCATCGCCGAAAGAACCGAAGACGAATAATTCATTATTACTCGGGAGGACCGCGATCACAGCCGAGTTCAAGTCGTTATTTAGAGGAGCAGGCATCTCTTTCCCGTCTCTCCAAAAACCTTTATCGTCCTTCTCCGCAAACCAGATCCTTTGAGTGCCCGATTTACCCTTGCTAGAATATACGGTCCAAAAAATGGATCTTCCATCCGGAGTGACTGTCGGATTAAAAGCGAAGTACCCTCTGTTCACATAATTCGGAATTCTTTTTAAGGTCCAATCCGCAAGACCCTTGGATTCGGAAAATGGATAGGTCTCATAACGTATCGGGTCGCAATTTTCCCCTCTCATCTGGCAGAGTACACGAATGGTTTGGTTATGAAGTCTGGAAAGTTCAGGGCTCAAATCGTTGGAAAGTACCTGAATGAACTCGTTTCCTGTACCTAACATTCTACCGAATTGTAGAAGTTTTCCCTCGATAATTCTCTCCTCGGCGAAAAGTTGCTCCGATCTTAGGCAGAGGATCAACAACAAGAGATATGAAAAAGAACGGATCATACATTCTATTTCGGTGAATTTCCGACTCTACCGAAGCTTATAAAGCGAAAAAATTCATAAGTTCAGGCTGAGGATATAAGCGAATTCTATTATATTGAGAGTCAGATGCGAAACGAAAGCGCAGATGATACTTTGGCTTTGGACGGTAAGGATCGCAAAAGGGACCCCGACGAATATCGCAGTCATAAGTATATACCAAAAACCGCCTGTCCAATGTAATAACCCGAAAAATAAAGACGTGAGTACGATACTTTTCAGTTTTCCGAACTTATGCAGGAAATCGGAAAGAGCAAAATTTCTATATAAATTTTCCTCCACATAAGGGGCGAGTAGTACGTTCGCCACAAAAAAGATAGGGATTTGTTTCCCTAATACTTTCATAGTTTCCCCGGCGGGTATATAATCACCTACAGTATTTTGCAGGTATGTTTGAGCGGGTGAAAGTAAATACAGATAGAGGCCTGCAATGATACATCCGACAAAGATTCCCGTTAAGGACTGGACCTTCCAATCCGAATTGATCCAAGCATCTTTGAATAGATGATAGGATTCATGTCTAGTGGAACTTAGTAATGTTGCCAGTATCAAGAGCTGGACGATTAAAATGATCAGAGGAGTCTGGTTCGAAACTTTCAATCCTATTTCTTCTGCGGGGATTCCAAGAAAAGAGTAATAACCGGAAAATACGGAGATTACGACTAAAAACCAGATCGGTGCCAGGATTAGATTCAACCACGTTCTATCAATGGATTTCATTCCTATAAACTAATACAGGTATCTCTTTGATCGACAATTTCTTGGATTTTGCTAATAAAAGATCGGGATGATAAATATCCCGATCTTTAAAGAAAGGAGATAAAAATCAATTACAGCTGCAGGCGGAACCTTTTCCCCCTAAAGATTGTGCATAATTATCTGCATCGGAAGAATAATCGAATTCTTTCAGAAGACAAACATTGGAACCTCGAGCCGATTTCATCTGATCTAGGGTGCGGGAATCCGCTTCAATCTTCCCGTCGGCGCAGAAGACGCTGTATTTGGTATTCGCCAGGACTTTGGAAGAAGAAAAAACTAACCCTAAAACCAAAACGCTCCCGCAGATCGCTATCCATAACTTGAACATAAATAAACTCCAAAACTAAGAAGGGGAGAATAGCAGTTTCCCAAGTCCTTTCAATAAATTTTTAACTAAAATAAAAAGTAAAGATACGACTTTTAGACGCAAAAGAAATCGGATCGATTGTATACCAGGATTTATAAAGAATTCAAAAGGAAGAATCGTTGTACTATTGTTTGTTGTAGGAGTTCCAACAGCCGCAGCTTACGCCCGTGTAAGAACTCCCACATGTCAATTGTTATGCTTTGTTGAATATCCTACTACCGATCGTATTCGCTACGTAGGAATTCCAACAATTCCAACCGAACTCAATACGTAAAAGTATAAGCCCAGTAGATCAAAAGGAATTGAAGAGGAAGTCTTAAGAGTAAAGCCCAACTAGGAGGATCTTTTCTGGTCCTAGATTGAAAATGATACACGTTAGCAGGAAATACAGCGATCAATAGAAGAATCACTCCCCAAGCAGCCAACACTTTGGTTTGGGGAAAAAAAAGGCCGAGTCCCAAAGCGATTTCCGCGATACCGCTGAGTTGGACCATAAGTTTATGATAGGGAATCCAAGGAGGCATGATCCTTAAGTAAAATTTAGGGATCACAAAATGAAGAATGCCGGCGATCGTATAGATGGTCGCCATGATCCAGAGACTGATCGATTTAGCGTCTAGGTTTTCCATGGAAAACCATGATAAGGCAACTAGGGCGACAAGGTCTGCCTTTTTTCTCTGTTTTTGTTACGAAACCTTCTCTGTCTGGAATGAGAAGACTTGTTTGCGATTTTCAGGAAGGTGAGATATTTTTCTCTGGTGACGAAGGGACGATTTCTTTCTCGATGATCCGTACGAGGGCCGGGAAATTTCAGCATAGGCTAGACTCCTTGCCGTTAAATTTGCCAGCCATTATAGTAAGGGCGAAGAAAGTACAAGCGAAAAAAAAGTTCTTCAAAAAAATTCTGTAACGATTCATTATAAAAGTTTGGGCGCGTCCCTTGCGTTGCAAGGGTCGGTCTTTTACGGACTCGCGGAGTCCCGCTCGGTCCTTCGGACCGGCTTTTTGCCGTCCTGCAAAGACCTCGCGCGGTTTAAAAGTGTAACAATATCGTTTTTTTATAATTTCGCTTTATGAAGTCTTTTCAAGATCGAACTCTCGAAAGTTTTATACGCATAATGTTGCATCGTAAGAATAAACGAAGCCCCTTGGCCCACCGGGAAATTGAATTTTGGATCTTTTTGATTAATAATTTTTACTACGGTATCTACAACCGGTTCCGGAGTAGGTGCTTTATCGAATGTCTCTTTCGAGAATGCAGCAGTTTGTTTCCGAAGGAGATCGTAATCATGAATTTGTATTTTTGACCTAACGGCGCTAGCGCCGATATTTGTTTTGAACCCCATCGGCTCAACCATGCTGACTTTAATATTAAAGTCCCTTAACTCAAAACGCAGAACTTTAAAGTAACCTTCCAAAGAGTGTTTCGAAGCCGAGTAGTAAGAAACATTAGGAAGACCTATTAAACCAAGAATGGATCCGACTGTGATAATCTTTCCATGACGTTGTTTTCTGAAATAAGGCAGCAGTTGATTTGTGAGTTTTACCGTACCCCAAAAATTGGTCTCGAATTGTTGTCTGCCTAAATCGATAGAAGTTTCCTCGGCGAGACCTGATACCAAATAACCTGCATTATTGATCAGAACATCCAAACTTTGTATCTGACTGAAGAGTTGTTTCGTGAAGGATTCGATCGATTTGTCGGAAGAAATATCTAATTCTAATAATGTAAAAGGTAATCTATGTTCTTCCGGATTGCGGCTTGTTCCGATAACAGTATGACCGTCCTGATGGAGTTTATTGGCAAGAAGAAGCCCGATACCTGAAGAGGCTCCTGTAACTAAAATTGTCTGTTTCATCTTATTACCCCTATATTGCAAAGATTTGTGGCTATGACGACTTCTTGTGGTCGATCAATTTACTTGCAATTTGCAAGTAAATATAGGAGACTGAAAAATACTTGCTTTTTGCAAGCACTTTTTAGAATAAATTTTATGTCGGTGAACAAAAAAAGATCGAATTGTCCGATTAGTTGCTCCCTGGATATCTGGGGAGACAAATGGTCTCTTCTCATTATCAGGGATCTGATGTTTAATAAAAAAGGGACTTACGGTGAATTCTTGAAATCGGAGGAGGGAATCGCTACGAATATTTTAGCTTCCAGACTTCAGTCGTTAGAAGAAAGCGGCCTCATCGAAAAATCGGACCATCCGGATAGCAAATTAAAAGTTCTGTATAAGCTTACACAAAAAGGTATCGATCTACTACCTGTCTTTTTTGAGATCTATACCTGGGCGGAAAAGTATTTTGATATTCCAAAAGACATCAAAGCGGCATTAAAAGAGGCAAAGAAGGACAAAGACGCTTTTATTAGATCGAAGACAAAAGAATTGAGAAAGTAGTAGTTGTTGGCAAACAACAACTACTACTACTTAACAGAACTAGCTCCTCACCATTTGCACTTTCAGTCTTATCGCTTTTTTGGACTTTGCAGATCTTTTCTTAGAAAGAGAAAGTTTAGAATAAGTCATTTCCAAAGAATCGGTAACATCATCCCAGGTACAGGAAGCTGCGATTTTTCTCGCGGCATGACCCAGCTTGAGGGCCAATTTTTTATTTCCCGCTAAGATGCAGGATTGTTCTATAAATTCTTCTTCTTTATCGAAACCGCAGAGTAAAGCGGACTTACCGTGTTGGAGATGTTGGTTGGCAGCCGCGTAGTCGTATGCTACGATAGGAAGACCGGATGCCATTGCTTCTACGATCACATTCCCGAAAGTTTCGGTAAGACTTGGGAATAAAAATAGATCTCCTGTGGCATAATGTTCAGCCAGTTCTTTTCCTTTTCTCATTCCTCTAAATATGAAATCGGGATTTTCCTTTTGTAGTTTTCCTTTAGAAGGTCCGTCTCCTACTAAGATCAATTTTGTGTCTGGAACTCTGGATTGGATCCTGCGGAAAGTTCTTACAAGTAAGTCCAGATTTTTTTCCGGAGCCAATCTTCCTACATATAAAATTCCAAGTTCGGATGATTTTAGTCCCCATTCCGATTTTAATTTAGGATTTCTGCGAGCTGGATGGAATAGATCCGAATCTATTCCTCTGGAAACCACTTGTACATTCGTGTATCCTTGTACCGTTAACTGTTCTTTGATCTGAGCAGTCGGCACCAAGGTCGTTTGGGTCCTATTGTGTAACCCTTTTAGATAATTATGGACTAACTTTCCCGCGAATCCGAATTTATAATATTTAGCATACGCGTGGAAATTTGTCCTAAAATCGCTGATGATTGGAACTCCAACATGTCTGGCCGCTCTTACCGCCGACCAACCTAATGGCCCTTCCGTAACTACGTGTACTATATCAGGTTTTTCTAATTCAATTAATCTACGGAGTAGGTATTTTTCAGGAAATCCAAACCGTAGATCTTCGTATAAGGGGATTTTTGCTCCTCTTACAAGTACTTCTCTGTAGTTATTGCTCGCTGTTGCGTAATCATTATGACCTTGTTTTGGACGGACCAGAATGATCTCATGGCCTCTTTGTAAAAGATCACCCAACATTCTATGAAGTGTTTTTGCAACTCCGTTGATCTCAGGAGGAAAAGTTTCGGTCACCACTAATATTCGAAAGGGACCTGCTTTAGGATAAGAACTGATATAAGTCGATGGAAGCATCGACTTTCGATCATCTTAAATTCTTGTATCTAATCCATGAAGGGAGCATTACTTTTTCGTTACAGAGTGCTGTAGTTTAAGTGATTTTTCGCTTAGGTAGATTTATTTCCGCTTTTTTTGTTTGGTCGGGGGTGGCGGATTCCGAAGTTCGTTCAATTTGTCGGTAAGCCATTTCTCGGATTCTACTTCTTTTCCGTCTGGGAATTTGATCTTGTACGGAGTTCCGGTAATAGAGGACTTACTTGCTAATCCTTTGATAAAATCTTCCGTGCTGCTTATTTTACTTTTGGCTGCGTCGTATTTCTTTAGTAAATGAGCCTTTGCCTCATCCAGTTTATGTTCCGAACCGTTTCTTACGAAAACACAATCCTTGCAAGAGTCCAAGGAAGAAACCAAGGCCTTGATCTCATCTTCCGGTTCCGATCCGAAAACAGAGGCGGAGTTCGAGATTAAAATAATGAATAGAATAAAGAATGAGATATTTTTCATAAGGAGTTCTTCATTAAAATCCTCAGTTTTAAATCTTGCAACCAAGTATTGGAATTAAGAAGTAATTCTCCCCAAGACAAGTCCTAAGAAGGAACTGGAACCCGAAACAGATTCAAAATTCCAACCTAGATGGGAGCCGCAAGCGGAGCAGGTTCCGACTCTCCAGGCAAAACCGGGAAACCAAGTATGTTCCAGATAAGAATCTTTTTGCCAAGTAATTCCGATCGCTTGTGAGAATGTGAGTATCCTAAATTCTATCCCGAGTGGATTTATAAAATTATGAAGATATGCTCCATCCACGGAAGTTTTCCATTCTTCTTTTGTGATCTTTTCTCCACAAGAAGTGCATAACTTCCAATTCTCTTGGATTATTTCTTTTTTTTCGATCGATTCGCTTTCAGGAACGCCACTAGGAAGATCCGGCATACATTCTATCTAATATCGGGAGAAAATCTTTGCCATTGTTTTCCTTCTTTCCAAACTTGAAATTCTCCGGGTAAAAAGTGGGTCCAAATTTCGTTTTGGGTTAAAGGGCTGGTGGCTAAAACGGTTACTACGTCTTTCGGATTTGTATGCTCTCTAAAATCTATGCTTAAGTCCGCATCTAGGAGCTTGGCTTCTCCGAAGGGGGCATGTCTTGTGATATAAACTAACTTTGTGGAACAATATGCGTATAAATATTTGGAATCCGAAATCAGGATATTCGAAACTCCCTTTTTTCCGAGTTTAGACAAAAGTTTACGGATTTCTTGGGAGAGTACCGTTTCATTTTTAGGCCTTGTCTTAAACTTCTTTTTTAATTCGGAAAGAACCCAACAAAAAGCATGCTCGCTGTCCGTAGTTCCGACGGGAGCAAAATTTTTTAATGGTTCCTTCTTCACTCCTTTCAATTGCCCGTTATGAGCGAAAGTCCAATAATAACCCCAAAGCTCCCGAACAAAAGGATGTGTATTTTTCAGATCCACCTTACCACGATTCGCTTTTCGGATATGAGAAATGACTAAATTACTTTTGATCGGAAATGTCCGGACGAGCTCCGCCAATTGCGAATCCGCACTTGCCTGAGGATCTTGGAAGACCCTGCAACCCTTGCCTTCATAGAATGCGATCCCCCATCCATCTTTATGGGGTCCCGTTTTCCCGCCTCTTTGGACAAGGCCTGTGAAACTAAAGCAAATATCCGTAGGAACATTGGCACTCATTCCCAAAAGTTCGCACATTCTGGATTTCCTCTGTTATATTAGAATAATCATCGCTAATACGAATTCTGTTTGTCCAGGACTTTTTCCTAAAAAGAAATGGCGGAACTCTTGCAGAATTCAAGCGGGAACCTCAATTTGATCGGGTGATTCTTCATATCGACACGGAAACCGGCTGGAGAGGAGGAGAAAGGCAACTTTTTCTTCTGGCAGAAGGTTTAAAAAAACACAAAATCCCCCAACTCATCTTATGTAAACCTGGCTCTTCTTTAGAGGCGCGCGCTAACGATGTTGGACTTCCAACAGTTACTCTTCCTTTAAAAGGTGAATGGGACTTCGGTTCCGTAAAGGCTCTACAAGAACTGATCGTTTCCAAAGAGATCAAACTTATACACGCTCATACTGCAAAAGCACATTCAATTGCTTGGATGGCGAAGGCAAAACTCCCTCATGTGAAACTTATAGTTTCCAGAAGAGTGGATTTTAGACTTAGAAAGAATTGGTTCAGCAAACGTAAGTATGTTTCCGACAGAGTGGATCTTTACTTAAGTGTTTCGAATCGTATTCGTGAAATTCTCATCTTGGATGGCATAGATCCGGCGAAAGTAGTGACCGTTTACAGCGGGATCGACCTAGGCGTTTTCAAAAAAACAATGGATATTTCTTATTTAAGAAAGGAATTCAATCTTTCTAAAGACGAACTAATCATAGGTAATATCGCCGCATTAGTCGATCATAAGGACCAAAAAACGTTACTCAACGCTTTGTCCAAGGTAGAAACGGATAAAAAATTTAAGGTTTTAATCGTAGGCGAAGGAGAACTCAGAAAGGAACTGGAACGTATCGCCTCCGAAAAAAAACTTTCGGATAAGGTGATCTTCACGGGATTCAGGACGGATATCCCCGAACTTCTCTCCTTATTCGATATTTTTACGTTAACTTCCAAAGAAGAAGGACTCGGGACTTCCGTTTTAGACGCAATGGCTTCCGGCTTACCAATCGTGGCAACAAACGGTGGTGGAATTTCGGAAATGCTTGCGGAAGGAAAGGGCGCGCTCATCTCCGAGGTGGGGGATACGGTCTCTCTCGCTGCTTCTTATAAGACTCTATTAGAAGATCCTAAATTTCGAAAATCTATGGGTACTTTTAATAAGGAATCCGTAAAAAGATTTTCGGTTAAAAACACCATTAAGAAAACCGAATTAGCGTATTATAGTTTATTGGGCGAAGAGATTTATTCCGGTTCGAAAGGAAAATCGGGGGAAGCAGCATGAAAAAATTACTCATCGTAGACGGTCACGCTTTCGCATTTAGGGCGTATTATGCTTTTGCGGCTTCCAATCTGAAAAATTCCAAAACAGGACAACCAAGCGGTGCTGTTTTCGGATTTTTCAGGATGTTATTCAAACTTTTCGAGGATTATTCTCCTACTCATGTCGCTATGACCTTCGATCCTGGCGGACCTTTGGAAAGAGGGGCCACATTCGCGGAATATAAAGCGAATCGTAAACCTATGCCCGAGGATCTTCGTCCTCAATTGAATGAGATTATGGAGACGTTAAAAGTCCTAGGATTTAGGATACTCCGGATCGATAAACATGAGGCGGATGATATTATAGGGACTCTTGCGGAAAATTATAAATCTTCCGCAAAAGAGATCCTGATCTTCTCCGGAGATAAGGACTTATACCAATTATTAGAAAAAAAGAATATAAAAATGCTCCGAGGAAAAAAGGGCGTCACCGAATTTGTGGAAATCGACTCTTCCTGGGTAAAAGAAGAACTAGGTGTGGATGTAAAACAGATCCCCGACTATATGGGGATCGTGGGTGATACTTCGGATAATATTCCCGGCGTTAAAGGTATCGGCGAGAAGGGAGCTTCTAAACTGATCCAAGAATACAAAAACTTGGAAGGGATCTATAAAAATATAGAGAAGATCAAAAACCCGGGATTAAAGAACAAACTGATAGAACATAAAGATAACGCGTTTATGTCCAGACAATTGGCCACAATCAAAAGAGATTTGGATTTGGGCATCAAGGATGACGATCTTAAACTTCCCGATTATGCTTCCGACGAAGGGATACGTTATCTCAAAAACCAAGGTTATAATGTTCTATCTCGAGACCTTGCTAAGTCCGTAGGAAAAGAACCTCCTAAAGACGAACCGGAAGAAGCAGCGACTGGATCTGCAAAAGCTCCTAGTGCTAAAAAAGGAATTTATAAACGAGTAGAAACTGTAGAAGAATTAACCAAACTTGCAAGAGCTTGGAAAAAATCTCCGATCCTTTCCGTGGATACGGAAACCACTTCTCAATACGCGTTTGATGCGGAACTTTTAGGGATTTCTTTATGCAACCAGGAAGGAACCGGTTTTTATATTCCGGTTACTCATACCCAAGAAGGACTATTTACCAATAAGGACCAACTTCTTCCTTTGGATCAGGTGCGAGAGATATTGGGACCCGTATTAGCGGATCCGAATATACCTAAGGTGGGTCAGAACATTAAGTACGATCTGATCGTTTTGCAAAACCATGGATTCGAAGTGGTAAATATCGTTTTTGATACGATGATTGTTGCCTATATTCTCGCGCCGGAAAGCCGCAGATTCAATATGGACGATCTTGCGGAAGATCTTCTGAACTATAAAACGATCACTTATGCCGAACTAGTAGGGACCGGTAAGAACAAAAAAAATCTTTGGGAAGTGGATCTGGATAAGGTCGCCGAATACGCTGCGGAAGACGCCGATATTACTTTAAGATTATATAATGTTCTTCGCAAATCCCTGAAGCAGTCCGGTTTAGAAAGTGTGTTCAAGGATATAGATCTGCCTTTGATCCCCGTTTTGACGGAAATGGAGAAGGCGGGGATCTCCGTGGACGCAAAATATTTTGCGGAACTTTCCAAAGATTTTCAAAGGGAAGTGAAAGACCTGGAAAAAAGTATCTACAAGGCCGCAGGAAAAGAATTTAATATCGCTTCCACTAAAGAACTTCAGAAGATATTATTCGATGAGCTGCAACTCCGAGTGGTCAAAAAGACCCAAACAGGTTATTCCACAGACCATGAAGTCTTGGAAGAATTGTTGGGAGAACATCCGATCATCGAAAAACTTTTGGATTATAGAAAATACACAAAGTTGATCTCTACTTATGTGGATACTCTTCCTAGTATGGCTTCTCCCAAAGACGGAAGAATTCATACCAGTTATAATATGACGATAGCTGCGACGGGAAGACTTTCTTCCACGGATCCGAACTTACAAAACATTCCCATCCGTGAAAAAGAAGGAAGATTGATCCGAAAAGGTTTTGTCTCAGGCCATAAGGATTTCGAGATCTTAAGTTTGGACTATTCTCAGATTGAACTCAGGATTATGGCCCATATTTCTAAAGATCCTGCCATGATGGACGCGTACAAAAAAGGGATCGATATCCATAAAAGGACCGCCGCCGCCATCTACGGAGTTTCAGAGGATCTGGTCACTCCCGAGATGAGAGATAAAGCAAAAGTAGTTAACTTTTCCGTAATATATGGTGTCACTCCTTACGGTCTCAGCCGAAATCTCAGGATCTCTAGAGAAGAGGCCAAAAGTTTTATAGATCGATATTTAACCCAGTATCCCGGTGTCCAAAAGTATATGGATGATACGATCGCCTTCTGCGAAGAGAAGGGTTATGTAGAGACCATGAAAGGAAGAAGGAGACCTGTTCCCGATATTACATCCACACATCGCCAAGCAAAAGAAGGCGCCAAAAGGGTCGCGATCAATACTCCGATCCAAGGTACTTGCGCCGACATGATCAAGATCGCAATGATCCAGATCCAGAACGAGATCGAAAAAAGAAAATGGAAGTCCAAACTTCTACTCCAAGTACATGACGAATTAGTATTCGAAGTCTACAAATCGGAGAAGGACGAGTTTCTGAAAGTTTGTAAACATTTGATGGAGAACGCTCTTCCTCTGGACGTTCCGATCAAGGTAGAAGGAAAATTCGGACAAAACTGGGACGAGGCTCATTAATTTTTAGTTGAGTCTTCCGGCTTGCGGCCCTTAAAATTCGGCCGCTTGGGGAGAATTTTATAGTCCGTCCCAAAATTTAGGTTATAAATAAGTATTTGGTCTCGGGCTTCGAGAAGACGGACCAATCGGGACAGGTTCTTATGGAAAACTTTTATTCCAGAAAAAAGTTCCTAAAACTTTTGGCTTTATCCGCCGCAGGTATCAGTCTTTCGGAGAAAATGATTTCTCCATTATTCTCCCAAACGTCCGGAGCTTCTAAAATGTTAAAACGTAAGATCCCAAAAACGGGAGAAGAAATTCCAGCAATCGGTCTAGGTACTTGGCAAACTTTAGATGTGGATCCGGCTCCTTCTTCTTTGGCTCCTTTAAAAGAAGTTTTGTCGGAGTTCCTAGATAAGGGAGGAGGTGTGGTGGATTCCTCTCCCATGTACGGTCGTTCCGAGGAAATTTTCGGGATCTTATCCAAGGATTTTTCGGAGACGGAAAGAAAAAAATTTTTCTTAGCTACCAAAGTTTGGATCCGGGGAGAAGCCGCCGGAAAATCTCAGATCGAAGCATCTTTCAAAAAAATGAAAGCGGATAAGATCGATCTATTCCAAATCCATAATTTACTAGATACCCAAACTCACGTCAAAACTTTAAGGGCTTTAAGAGAAAAAGGGAAGATCCGTTATATAGGTCTGACCCATTTTACGACTTCCGCATTTTCTGAAATGGAACGTATCTCAGAAAAAGAAAAACCGGACTTCTTACAGATACCTTATTCTATCCAAACTAGAGAAGCCGAGAATCGTATCTTACCATTCGCCCAAGAACATGGGATCGCAGTCCTAATCAATCGTCCCTTCGAAGAAGGTGGACTTTTCAGAAATACAAACGGTAAAACCTTACCGGAGTATTTTAAGGAATGGGATTGTTTTTCTTTCGCGCAAGTCTTCTTAAAATATATTCTTTCTCACCCTGCCGTGACCTGCGCGATCCCCGCGACTTCTAAACTTTCTCATCTTAAAGATAATATGGGTGCGGGACTCGGCAGATTTCCGGAAGGCAAGGAGAGAAAAGTTTTTCTATCCAACCTTTTAGATGCGATGGACTGAAATTTCCTTCGTGTTATAGATTTTACACTTCCCATTCGGAAACTAGGGAGTACAATATTGCCTCTTCTGGAGGAGTCTATGACGGAGCCGCTTTGGAGAACCCATCCCTTGGCCTGGAAGGCAACGGGAGCTTTCTTTGAATGGAAAAAAAGGAAACTATTCTATCGGATCGGTGGAGAAGGAGAAGCGCTTCTTCTTTTACACGGATTTCCCACTTCTTCCTGGGACTGGAAGGATGTATGGGAAACTCTTACACCTCAGTACAAAGTTCTGACCTTAGATTATCTAGGCTTCGGTTTTTCTGAAAAACCGAAAGACGGACATTATTCAATTTTTCAATACGCGGACCAGGTCGAATTTTTCCTGCAAGAGCAAGGCATTCAAAAAGTACATCTTCTTGCGCACGATTTGGGAGATACTGTAGCCCAGGAATTGGTAGCCAGATTTAGAGAGAAGTTATCCGGACAGAGGATCGGTGGACCCGACTTAAAGTCCGTATTCTTTTTGAATGGGGGGATCTTTCCGGAGACTCATAGACCAAGGGCAGTGCAAAAATTATTAAACGGTCCTTTGGGATTTTTATTCTCTCGCCTAGTGAACAAGACTTCCTTCCAAAAAAGTTTTTCGGAAGTATTCGGTCCGAATACTAAACCTCACCAAGAGGAGTTGGACGGCTTCTGGGAATGTGTGAACAACGGAGGAGGAAAGGCGATCTATCACAAGTTGATAAGATACATGAGAGAAAGAAAAATTTTCAGAGAGAGATGGGTCGGGGCCCTTCTGGATTGTCCGATCCCGTACGCATTAGCGGACGGTTTAGAAGATCCAGTGAGTGGTAAACATGTGGTGGACCGACTCAGAGAGTTGAGACCGGATGCGAACGTGTACGAACTCTCCGGCATCGGACATTATCCGCAAACGGAAGCTCCCGATCAGGTTTTGAAAGCGTACTCTAACTTCAGATCGAAACTTTGATATTTCTCAGATCGTTTGGTGACCGGATTTATTTCCTTGAAAAAAGGAAGAAACCTGCCAGACTGTAAAGAAAGCGAAAGATTCGATGGGTAAGGTTGCATACAATAATCCGCGTTTTTTCGATTTTGTATACGATGATTTTTTATGTGCAGCGGTGGACTCTCACGTTGCTCAATCCGGAGTTCTATTTCATTCACTGACAAAAGAAAGTGTTTGGGAACTTTTCGAGATCACAGGAGTTCTCGCGGAACTCAAAAAACGAGGATACGATTCCTTCCAACTGGATCTTTCCGGAAGCGACGACACTTACCAAAAGCTCACTCTTACCGATCAGAACGAAATTTTAGTCCATCTACGTTTGAGTATCCAAGAATATAGGATCCGTCTCAACGATTACTTCTTCAAAGAAAAATATCTGGTTGTAAATTGGCTCCAGACACGTCATCCGAAACAGGAAGGAAGAGATTCCACTCGTCTGTATCCCGGTCAAGATGTTCCCGGCTTAGGTATTTTTCCGGAGATGTCGGACTTGATCGGATTTCTGATCATCTCTTTAAGATTGAATGGAGCCGTGATCCGTCCCGAATATTTTCACGACGCTGTATTATTCTCCCGTAAATTCCATTTTTTAGAAGCGGACTCTAAGGCTTTGTACCAAGCTTTGAGAACGACCTTCCCGAAACATTCTATACGAGCCATCTCCACGTTATTGCAACATGGAAAGATCATAGATGCCAAACGAGGAGTGATCGAATGGAAACCGATAGAGATGATCTTCTTTTTGGAAAAATCCTTAAATTTTTTCGTATTCAATCGTAAGTTCGAGAAGAAGGTTTCCAAGATACTTTCCACATACAAACTCTCTTTGTTAGAAGGTGCGGAGACAGAGTTGGGACTAAATACTTAGCACTATTTTGAACAAGTGTTACGCGATTATTTTTCGAAGAAAACCGTTTTCTTCTCCCGTCTTATCTATTTATAATATAGGTTTGGCCATTATTCTAATCCGGAGGGTCCGCGATGGAGAAAAGAAAGCAGGTAAGGGTGGTTCCTTTCCCTAAACAACCGGTTCAACTCCAATTGATGGGAAACGGGTTTTTAGATATTCTCATCGCCCAGGACGTCAGCGAAGGAGGGATCGCCGTTCGTGTCCCTCATAAATTTGATGGATGCGATATACATTCCAGCGTGGAAATTTTGGTTTCTCTGCCCGGATACAAGCCGTTTAAAGCATTAGGTAAGATCAAACACTTGAGCGCCTCCAAGGAAGCACAGGGACTTTTCGGGCTTCAATTCACCCAAATCGATCTGAAAGGGAAACAATTCCTCGGTGATTATGTCAAAAAACTTGCATCTCTCCGCAGAATGGCAGGTTAATCGACCAAGTCAGTCATCGGAATTTCTTTCCAGCGTAATCCGACTGTAACCATTTAGGATGATAGATAGAAGCATCCTAACAAGGAAAAGAAGGACGACAATGGGATCAGGAACAGTCCAAAACAAGCAAAAAGTAGAGCGTAAGCTTGAGGTACGGATCGCAGAGAACCAACTCGAGATCGAAAGAACTTTAGCTCTTCGTTATGATGTATTCAATCTGGAGTTGGGAGAAGGTTTACCTCAATCCGCAGCTACACGTAAAGACAGAGACGAATACGATTTATTTTGCGACCATCTTATCGTAGTAGATAAGAACAGAGATGATATGATCGTCGGGACCTATCGTATTCTGCGTAGAAGTGTTGCGAAGGCAAATATCGGATTTTACTCCGACAACGAATTCGATATTACTAAAATTTACGAATTAGAAAGAGAACCTGCAGAGATCGGTCGCAGTTGTGTTCATCCCGAATACAGAGACGGATCCGTGATCTCTCTTCTTTGGGGCGGACTCGCTCAATACATGAAGAAGAACAATATCGGATACCTTTTCGGTTGTGGCTCCGTTCATAGCACAGATGCTCAAGCTGCAAACGATGTGTATGCTTTTCTAAAAGACAAAAAAGCTTTAGCTGGAGAAAATTTCGACGTTAAACCGCTTCCTGGATTCGAGATGGAAGGTTTTGATACGAATTATTCTCCTGAAGATATTAAGGAAGTTTCTAAAAGGATTCCGGCATTGATCAAAGGTTATATCAGAGCTGGATCTTTGATCTGCGGAACTCCTGCGTTGGACTCCGTTTTCAAAACTACGGATTTCTTTATCATCTTCGATATTAAAGACATCGAATCCAGATATAGCAAACATTACCTAGAATAGAATTCAAGGAAATCGGGTTTTTTCGTAAGGACGGGTCTCAAAGGAGGCCCGTTTTTATTTTTCCGCCTTTTCTGTGCCTAAATATGGGCCGATACACCTTGACCGTTTGGGCTTCTCCTTTTTTTCTATACTAAATTCATTCTAAACAAGCGAAAACCCTTTTGGGTAACTCATGAATCAAATCGATTTCCAACATCCCACTTTTAAGGATCAGATCCGGTTTTATATACTGGTATTTCTCTCCTTTTTGGTTATGAGTTTGGGGTATTATTTAGGGATCTCTTCTTACATTCTTGGCTGGTTTGCATTCTGCATTTCCGCATTCTCCGTTGCAGGTAACGATGCCGTTCAGACGGTCGGTACATTTATTGAAAGTAAAAAGTCGGTACATTGGTTCCCAAAACTTGCCGCATTGGGCGGAATTCTTTCTTTGGTGTTTGGATATGCTTGGTGGTCCGCAAACGGAGAAGTCCATTTTCATAGACTGGATAATTTTACACCGCCATCTGAGTATAATTTTCTACAATTGATCGCGCCTATCATACTTGTCATCATCACTCGGATGAAATCTCCAATCTCTACTACATTCTTGATCCTAGGTTTATTCGGCGGACAGAATATAGAAAAGATGCTGACCAAATCCTTTTTAGGATACATGATCGCATTTGTAACCGCTTTGGTCGTTTGGGGAATCCTGGTAAAAGTCGATCCGAAAGAATATTATGACGATCATATACCCGATCCAAGGACCGAAAGAAAATGGGCGATCTTGCAATGGTTCTCTACTTTATTTTTATGGGCGGCATGGCTTGCTCAGGACGCTGCCAATATAGTTGTCTATCTTCCTAGACAATTGAATTGGATGGAACTTGCCTGTGCCGTTTCTATCCTGATCGGCGCTCTTGGGATCATATTGTATACCAACGGCGGTACCATCCAAGAGATAGTTACGGAGAAGTCCGATATCCAATGGTCCAAGGCCGCCACTATCGTAGATCTGGTATATGCGAGTATTTTAATATTCTTCCAGAAGATCAACAATATGCCTATGTCCACCACCTGGGTGTTCTTGGGAATGCTTGCGGGAAGAGAGATTATGTTAAATTTCCTTACCTACAGGGACGCTCCTTATTTGGAGACATTCCGCAAAGTAGGTAAGGATGTACTTCTTGCGTCTATCGGGATTGCGGTAAGTATTTTTATATTCTTACTCGCTTCTCAGTTCTATCCGGAAAAGACTTCTTTTATTCCGAAATTCCTGAAATAATTCCAGTTTCATTTCAGCGAAAATTCCCGAATTTGGACCTAACAAAAAATCGGCTTGTGTACGATCGTTTTATACCGCATTTTCTATCCTATAAATGCATGATTTTGCGATAGCCGTACTGTCGATCAGATACGCTTTACAATCCTTTGACCAACGATCAAATTGGTCGTTTTGTTTCAGTTTGTTTAAAGCTTTCTCATACAACATACTGCATAGATATCTTGCAGTAATGATCATTAGATTTTCCGCGACCCTTTCTTTGGTCTGATCCTCTTCGATGGATCTGAATTTAGTTATCGCATCTTCGAATATTTCGGATTGTTCTTTTAGGAATTTAGAAGGCGATCCTATTTCCGCCTTGATCGATTCCAGATATTTTTTGAAATTCCCGTCTCCGGTCATTCCCGCAACAATCGCTCCGACTGCGATCCGAACGTGGATCTGGCTTGTTCCTTCATAGATCGTATTGATCCTTGAATCTCTAAATATTCTAGCCACATCATAATCTTCCGTATAACCGGCTCCACCATGGATTTGGATGGCGAGGCCGGCACATTTATGTCCTTCTTCCGAACAATAGTATTTTGCGATAGGTGTAAGAACGGAGGCAAGATTTCCCCATTTTTTTACTTTTTCGTCTTTTCGGATCTCTCTATCTTCTTTATTCGATTTTTCCAAACGGATCTGGTGATGCTGGTACATATCCACAACTCGAGCCGTTTCGAATGTGAGAAGTCTAGATGCGTTGACTTCTCTCTGGATTTTATTAAGCATTTCGGCAACGGCAGGGATCTCAGCGATCGGTTTTCCGAACTGTTGTCTTTCTTGCGCATATTTTAGAGATTCATAATATGCTCCGGCTCCGCTTCCCGGGCCGCATGCCGCGCTTCCGAGTCTCATAAAATTTGTCATACCCGTAGTGTATCTGGTGAGACCGAGCCCTTCTTGCCCCAAGAGTTCACCGTAACTGTTTTCGTAAACGATCTCGCAGGTGGGTGATGCGTGAATTCCCATTTTTGTTTCAATTCCAGCAACCGTTACATCCTCGCTTTTTACCAAGAATACGGATAATCCTCTAGCTCCTCCATTTCCTGTTCGAGCTAGAGTTAATAGACTAGAAGGATAGGGACCGAGCCCGCAACCTTGGGATATAAAACGTTTCGTTCCATTTAAGCGGTAATGTCCGTCTTCCATTTTTACGGCGGTGGTTCTGACGTTATTTAGATCGGAGCCGAAATCGGGCTCGGTAAGAGACATTGCAAAAAGAGTTTCACCCGTTGCCGCTTTTGCCGCAAAATTTTCGATTTGTTCTTCCGTTCCGTATCTGGAAACGATCTGCGCTAGATTCAATAGAGCGACAGTCATACAAAAAGAAACATCCGCTCTTGCCATAATCATTCCGTAGAATGCGCTCATGGTTCCAGGTAATCCGAGTCCTCCTGCTTCTCTGGAAATGGAGAAGGGCATGAGTCCTGTATCACGGAATTTCTCGTATATCGACGTAGTTTCCTCCGGAAAGATCACCGTTCCATTTTCGTAGCGTAGATGTTTTTTATCCATAACGCTCGAAAGTTGAGAGACTTCTTTACCGAAAAATTCTCCCAAGGATTCAAGACTCGATCTGTATAATTCAACGGCCTCTTGGACGTTAGATGGAGCCATTTCGTATCTTGGGTTATTCGTTTTCTTATAAAGTTCGTGATCGAAAAATTCTTCACCTTCCGTTGCCTTTACGATCGAATTCCAATCGATTAAATGTTCGAAGAATAGTTTTAGATCTTTGTCGTCTTTAAAATAATTATTCGCTATCATATTCCCTTCTTATCTATACTATCGCAGAGACTTTGTCTTCTTTTCCAATGTTGTATGCGGCATTCAATCCTTCTAAAAACGCTCTCTCCGCATCGATTCCCTTGGAGTCCTTCGCTCCACCTATTACGAAAATTTGTTTTTGCGGGTGCAAGGATTTGTAGGTCTCATAAAGAGAACTTTCTTTTTCCTGTCCTACACAAAGGATCAGGGAGTCGCAAGGATAAAGGACTTCTTCTCCATTTTTCATAGTGATCTTTAAGCCGTCTTTCGTGATTTCCTTATAGTTGAGGCCTTGAAAGAATTCCACGCCGGAGGCCTCTAATTCCTGTTTGAGAGCCCAAAAAGTAGTAGGTCCTAAGCCCGCCCCATGTTTTCCGCTTCTCCTAAAAATCGCAACATCTCTTTCCGATTTGTGAGGTTGGATAACGGCATTCGTATACGAATCGATATTATATTTTTTTGAATAAGATTCCAAGCTGGGATCGTTTTCTTCGGTCAGTTTATGAGCCACATCGACGCCGATCCCGCCTCCGCCGATCACTGCCACTTTTTTTCCCGCTTTGAATTTCCCGGTCAGATATTCCGTATAATTTCCTGCCGGAAGATTATGAATGCCGGGCAGAGTAAATTCTCTCGGTTTAACGCCTGTCGCAAATATGATCGCATCCGGATCTAATTCTTCAAGTAGCTTTAGATCACAATTCGTATTTAAACGGATATCCACTCCGAGTGCAGGAAGTTCGTTTCTAAAATATCGAAGTGTCTCTTTGAATTCCGATTTGCCGGGAATATTCGAAGCAAGAAGGAACTGTCCTCCGATCTGATCGGATTTTTCAAGAAGTATAACTTTATGACCGAGAGAAGCGCTCGCTCTCGCAGCTTCCAGTCCCCCCGGACCCGATCCGATCACCACAACTTTTTGAGCCTTCACCTCGGGGCCGATTTCATATTCCAGTTCATTAACAGCTTGGGGATTGACGAGACAGGAAACAGACTTATCTACGAACGCATGATCCAAACAAGATTGGTTGCATGCGATACATGTGTTGATCCGATTCGACAGGCCGGTCTGGATTTTTTTTACAATGAACGGATCTGCGAGAAACGGCCTCGCCATAGAAATGATATCAGCCTGATCCTGATCAAAAATTTTTTGCGCTGTGATCGGATCGTTCACTCGGTTGGATGCAATGATAGGAATCCCCGGAGTTTTTTCTTTGATCCGACCCGCAATATTTGCCCAGGCTCCTCGCGGAACCAATTGGCTGATCGTTGGAATTCTTGATTCATGCCATCCGATCCCAATGTTTAATGCGGATACACCTTCTTGCTTCAGTGTTTGCGCTAGATCGCATACTTCTTCGAAAGTCGGGTTGCCTGGAATGAGATCGATCCCTGACATTCTGAAAATCACCGGGAAACCTTCCGGAAGATTTTTTACGACCGCCTTCAGAACTTCGACAGCCATGTTCATTCTCCTTTTGTGATCTCCTCCGAAATGATCGTCTCTTTGATTTGTTACCGGAGAGAAGAATTGATTAATGAGATAACCTTCGCTCCCCATAATTTCCACGGCTCCAAATCCTGTTTCTCTTGCGAGTTTTGCTGCGATCCCAAAATCTTCTACGGTCTTCCAACATTCTTCTTCTGTGAGAGCTTTTGGAACATATCGATTGATTGGAGCACGGAGTGCAGAAGGGCCTACGCAGTTCCTATCAAACGCATAACGTCCCGCGTGGAAAAGTTGTGCACACATAGTTCCGCTTCCGTTTAAAAGATCATTCATCTTTTGTAGTTCGGATGCGTGTTCTTCGTTTTGTATATTGAAGAAGTGTTTGGATCCTCTTCCTTCTTCATTCACGCTTATTCCGCCGGTCACGATTAGGCCGACACCGCCTTCAAAGCGTTTCCCATAAAATGCCGCCATTCTTTTTGCGGTTTGCGTTTTTCCTTCGAGTCCTAAGTGCATAGATCCCATGATGAACCGATTCGGAAGGATAAAACTTCCTATGTTTATGGGCTGAAACGCTCTTTCCATAATGCCAACTCCGATAAATTCCGTATTAAAGCTATTATTTACCAGTGGTAATATAAAGAATCAGAAAATCAAGATTTAAATTACCACTGGTAAATATATTCTTGCAAAGAATGTAAGGTATTAAGAATCATTGGCATGCCCGTAAAGAATAAAAGTCGCCAACAACAGGGACCGGGAAGACCGTTTAAGAAAGACAAGATCACTGTCAGAGAGGATCTTATATCTGCGGGTACGGAACTATTAAAGACAACTCCTCTCGAAGAGATCTCTTTACGAAAAGTCGCAGCGCTTGCAGGCGTAAGCCATGCCGCGTCTTATCATCATTTCGAAAGCAAAAACGCTCTGCTGGCTGCGATTTCAGAAAGGGGATTTCAGAAATACTTCTCCGAGTATCAGAAGGAACTCGAAAAAACGGATAATAATTTTATAGGACGTTTCCGCGCTCTTGGTTGGACCTATATTCAGTTTATCTTGAATAACCGGCAATTTGCCAGGATCATGTTCGGTGGTGTGGATCTAAAGTTACATCCAACGTTATCTGCTGTTTCCAGAAGAACATACAGGCAGCTCCATGAGATCATCCGAATGGGACAACGACTCGGAGCGATCAAGCCTGGGCAAACACGAGAAAAGACTGTGGCATCCTGGTCTATGATCCATGGGATTGCGATGCTTTTTATGGAAGGGAGGATAAAACCTCATAAGGATAAAGAGGAAATGAAAAAATTTATCTTATCCGTGATAGAGTGCGCTTATACAGGAATGACACTACCGCCTCCTGGATCGAAATAGAAGCGGCTTTTGTTCTCAGATTCAATTTTGATAAAGTTCTTTATCTTTCAAGCTGAGAGAATTTCATATTCGGACAGATCGATCTTCCTAGTTCTATAAGAATATTCATATGTATGACCTGGCCAATTGTTCGTATTTTTACCGGAAGCATTGATATACCAATTCGTACATCCTGTGTCCCAAACAAACTTATCAAATTTTTTATTTAAAGAAGTATTATAATTTTGCATACTACGGACTTTAGGGACCAATGCTTGGATCCCTTTTCTATTCATTTCATTCAAAGCGGAAATAATATAACGTACTTGGGACTCAATCATATATACGATCGAATTATGGGCTAGGTTCGTATTCGGTCCGTATAAAATATAAAAATTGGGGAAGCCTGCAACAGTCATGCCTAGATAAGCCTCTGCACCATTCTTCCAAACCTCGTTCAGATCTTGGTTTTTAGTTCCTTTTACTTTCATGGGAGAAAGGAATTCAGTGGCCTTAAATCCGGTCCCAAAAACGATCGTATCGAATTTTTTGAGACCTTCTTTAGTGATTATTCCTTCCGGATTCACTTCTTGGATGGATTCAGAGAGGACTTTTGCATTCGGTTTTGCTAATGCTTCGTAATAGTCATTGGAAAGAAGGATTCGTTTACATCCGGCAGGATAATCCGGAGTCAGAATTTTACGTAGTTCCGGATCCTTGATGAATTTTTTCATATGAGAAAGGCTCATCCATTTTACGATCTTATTTGCATGATTGTTCTTTTGGAATGCGATCATTCTGATCTCGTTCCACATATAGATCTGGAATCGATGTAATAGCCGATAACCTGGAAGATATTTAAATAAGAACTTTTCGAAACTCCAATATTTACGATCCGGTTTCGAAACCACCCAAGGAGCGGTTCTTTGGAAAACTGTCACATCCGCTCCTTGGTTTACGATTTGCGGAATGAACTGAATGGCGCTCGCACCGGTTCCGATCGCGGCCACTTTTTTCCCTAAAAAATTATAAGAAGTGTCCCAATTCGCAGAATGGAATATCCTCCCTTTAAAACTTTCCAGACCTTTGATGGAAGGAAGAGCAGGGCGATTCAATTGTCCTACTGCGGAAATAAAAACGTCATGATCAAAGGTTTCATTTTGGGAAGTTTTGATCTTCCAAACTCGGGAAGGATCATCCCAATCTGCGGATTTTATCTCGGTACCGAAACGAATATGAGGTAGTATCCCGTATTTTTCCGCACAATGTTTTAAGTAAGAAAGTATTTCCGGTTGGGCCGAATATTTTCTGGGCCAATTAGGATTCGGTTCGAAAGAAAAAGAATACAAATGAGAAGGAACATCACAAGCGGCTCCCGGATACGTATTCTCTCTCCAGGTTCCTCCTACGGAATTTGATTTTTCATAAATTACGAAATTATGAAATCCGTTTTTCTTAAGTTGTATTGCGGCACATAGGCCGCCGAAACCTGTACCCACGATTGCGATAGAGATCGATTTTTCTTTTTTGTTTTGTGACTGCATTTCCCAAGCTCCGGCTAACTTATATTTGTGAACAAATGTTCACTGTTGTGAGTTTTTTAAGATTTGGTTTAAGCGCATCATTGAAAGGAAAATCTTTCTAGCAAGTCCATTTTTTGGACTAGATCCGGTATCAAAACTTGTTAAATATCAATCTAAGTTCCCTTTTCGGAAGAGGGTAGAAAGATGCGGATCATCGCTTCCTTAGAATTTGGAAACTCCAATGTTAATGAACCATGGAAGATCCTCAAAAGTGCACTATGTATTTTTAAACCTTGGCCGGAAGAACGTAAAGATATAAGATCTTTTCCTATTTCGTTTTTGATCTGGATCGATAATCCATTTTCATAACAAATAAGAATCGTAATTTCTGAACGGGCTTCTCCGGAATATTTTACTGCATTGCGTATAGATTCCCTGAATGCGTAGTACAATACTTCCTGCACTTCCGGCGGATAATTTTCCGTTATAGAATTTATATTAGGGTCGATTTTCCAAATTAAATTCGCATCTTTCGCGTCGCTATCTTGCAGTTTTTGTAACATTGGAATTAAACCAATTCTGGAAATTTCCAAACCTGTATCCGACATTTCTCTTAATAAAGAAGATATTCTTTTATGAAGTCCCGTTAAGGCATTTGCATGTTCGGAGTTGAAACTTCCTGATCTATCACTGGAAATCTCTAAAATAAGAGAATGAATTTCCGGAAGTATTTCATCATGCAGGATCTGTCTGGTCTTTTGGTCGGAAAGTCTTTGTTCTTGGATTTTCTTTCTTTGTAGTTCTTCTAAAATATTCCCTGTTTCTTCTAAAAATAAGGTTTGGACGAGCCAGGTTCCGGTGATCCTTGCAATTTCAATTTCTTCTTCCGCGAATAATCCTCCGTTTTCCTTTGGGCCTAGGATTAAATAGGCTTCTCCTGAAAGTACACTTTCTATTTTTACTCGGATCACAAATCCTAAAAACCTGTCTTTGTCCAGGTACTGAATGTTTGGATTTTCGGGAGCCGGATCTAATTTAGAAAATTCAAATGTTTCCGGTGGAATATTTTCCGGATAATGGATATATGTATCGGAGATATAAGGGATTTTTCCTTCGAAGACTAGGGCAGCTTTAGTAGTCTCCAATACATCCTTACATAAATATCCGAAAGAACGTTTGACCGAACCGGAAGATAGGATCCTATTTAATACTTTGTTTTGATTGGAGCTGATCCGCTTATTCTTTTGGATCGTGAAAAATCGGGAGAGAAAAAAGGAATAGGAGAATACGATAAAAATTTCGGCATTAAGATATCCAAGTTTCGCGAGCAGAAAATATAGAACTGAAAGTGTGAAGGCCGTGTAGACGGAATTTTTCCATTCTTGTTTTAAACTGATTTTCGGTAAGATCCTGCCTGTGAGTATTTCATAAGAAGTTAAGGCCCAACCTAAAACTAAAATAGAAATACAGATCAATGCTTGGGTACAAAGTACAAATCCGTAAAAATACTCGGGTTCTTTCTCCGCTTTTAAGATCGGATTTTCTATAAGTCCGAATTCCTCTCCTAGGAATAGAACGGAAACTAGTAACACCACTCCTAATAGAGAAAATCCGATCATTTTCAAGAACGGGACTGCCTTTTGCCTTCCTAATTCGGAAAGGCTATTATCCGAAATTTTAAATAAGAATAAACAAAGTAAGGAAAGTAAAACGCAGGTAAAAATATAGATCAGATAAGCGGATTTGAATGAGACTGGCACAAATTTCCAATATTCAAATAAGCTGATATTCCAGGTTTTAGCCGGGTTATAGATAAGTAGAATGGAGATTGCAACCAATTGGCAAATGGATAGGATATAGAATACGAAAAGAAAGATCCCTTTCTTTCTTAAAAATCCGAAAAACCAAACAATGACTACGAACCATCCGAATGGGATGAGTATGAGTAAAACTAATCCCGGAAAAAAATATAAGATCGGATAAGAAGAAACTACCGAAAATCCGTTCTGACCCAAGATCGCAGAAAAGGAGAATAATAAGGAAGATACGATTAAAGTAAAAATACTGAAATAGGCGGCAGCGTTTTTCTTTTCTAAATTCGTTCCGGTCGTGGATCCCAACCAAAACAGATTTGTGGAAAGAAAAATAAAAACGGAACAGATTAAGATTTCAAGATCTATAGTCAATATTAGGTGTCCATGGAATCCGGTCTCCGGAGGAATTCCTGTAAAAAATTTTTTCGTCTACATCCCATTCTAAAAAACGATTGGATAAAACGATGAGCGCCGCTCTTGTACGGGCCACTTTTTCGTCGGAGTTTGTTTCGTTTAATCCCCAGGCAGAATAAATCTGTCCGTTGATCCTACTAATCGTTCTTTTGTCCTTGAATCCGAAATGTTGTGCGATCTGTTCGTTACTGAATCCTTTTGCCAACATTTCCGCTACGGATCTTTCGTTGGGTTCCAATACTGCGAGAGGAGAATTTTCGTCCTTCTCCCTGACTTCTGTGACTCTGGATTCGATCTCAGGGTCTATAAAACTTTTTCCATCGTAAGCCAATCGAATGAGTGGGACCACCATCTGAGGAAGAAGATAATTCGATTTTCGAACGTACGCATAATGACTTAAGATCCCTGAACTTCTGAAAGTCCTGAAATATTCGTCGCTGTCTTGTATGGAATAGATGACTACGGGTTTACGAGGGAATTCCTTCCGAATGGCGATAATGGTTTCTATTCCGTTCAATTTTCCAGCGAGCCTAACATCCAAAAGAAGAACGTCCGTATCTTCTTCCAGGCAGTAGCGGATGGTCTCTTCGCCCGAGTCACAATCAAATACGGATCTTATTTTTCCGGATTCTTCTAAGCCGGAGATAATCGATTTTCTGAGTTTCAGATTGTCTTCTGCAACCAGTATTTTGAGAGGTTCGGCTTTCATCTGTTCTCGGAATTTTAGGATAGGAAGAACTAGGAGGTCAAGCACTTGAGTGCTTGGTGATCCGCACTTGGAAGGTTGTTTTGTTTTTGAAAAGTCGATATTCTTCGATCCATGAAACGAATTTTAGAATTTTCTTCGGCTTTGATCGCGCTCGTCGTATTTTCCCCGGTTTTACTCGGGATATTTTTGCTTATCTCCGTCTTTGACCATGGTCCTGTTTTCTTCCTACAAGAAAGAGTAGGCTTGGGAAAGAAGTTATTTCGGATCTGGAAGTTCAAGACTCTAAAGGACGGAATTCCGACAAAGGTTGGTTCATTTTTGCGAAGTACCGGTTTGGATGAGCTTCCTCAAATTTGGAATATCCTTAAAGGAGATATGAGTATCGTTGGTCCTCGCCCTTTGACTGAGATAGATATTCTGAGATTGGGTTGGGGAGCAAAGGATTTAGAAAGTAGATGGAGCATTCGTCCCGGGATCACAGGACTTTCTCAATTATACTCCGGAAGAGGATCTAAGTATTCCCTCTGTTTCGATCTTTCTTATCTTAAAAGAAGAAGTTTTTTATTAGATCTTCAGATCGTAAGTTTAACCTTGGCGATGAACCTTTTCGGTAAAAAAAGAATTAGAAATTTATTATGGACTTCCTTACAAAAACGGGACCGCGGTTATTTTTGGGGAAATTGGGCCAAACATTTTAGAAAGAATGCAGATCGTCCTTATCCCATCGTCCAAGAGCAGGTCATCGGTTTTATTCCTCAGAAAAGACTTCCGGTTGCGAAGTCCCTTGCGATCTTTCAATTAGGAGAAGCGGGAGAAGGTAGGATCGCAAAAGATATAGATCATATACATATCTATGGAGTGGATCCGAATTATAGGGAAGCGTTGAAACTATTCGTAAAAGAAGAAGGCAGGCATGCTCGTATTTTAGGAGACTGTGTTCGTGCATTAAGAGGAGAACTGATCCAAAGTAACTGGACCGAAAAATTATTTCTTTTTGGAAGAAGGCTTATAGGTACTAGGCTAAAGCTGATGGTATTACTTGTCGCAGAGGTGATCGGTATCTGCTTTTATAAAAGGATAGCGGAAAAGATCCCTTTCGGTTCCGTAAAGAATGCGCTTCTTCATATCGCGGAGGATGAAGAAAAACATCTGATTTTTCATTGCACATTCTTTAAGATCCGACTCAAAAATCCGATCACTCGAGGTCTTTTCAAGATCGTGTGGAGATTCCTTTCTTTTGTGGCTTGTATTTCGGTTTTACTGGACCATCGCAAAACGTTCAAAGCATTGGAAATTTCGATCAAAGATTGTTATCTTCAATTCATGACTATCTCTCGGAATACTGAGAAAAAGATCCTCGGGACATTTTTTGTTTGAGGAATTCTTTTTATGCATGTGGTTTTAGTGTTTCGAAAGAAAATTTTCGGCTATGGATTTGAATGTGAAGAAGGACAACTAATGTACGAATCGGCTCGTGTTAGAGATCGTTTAGGTCCTTATTTATTAGATAAGCACCTTCCAAAGAAATGTATTGCCGAGAAATACGAAATTTTCGGAGGGACTGTCAGGGGATTTATCGGTTTTTTAGAGGAGGGGTTTTCAATTTTTCCCAAGGATTTAGAAGAAGAAGAAATTGGAACAGGAAAATATTTGAAAATTGGAAACTTATCCGAAGTGGATTATTTTGGCGGGCGGTTTTGTGTTAATAAAAGTGTACAAACATTCTTGGAGAAAAATAATATTAGAACGGATCGGGCAGGGTTTTCTTTCGGGAGGAATTCGTACCTTAGGATTATAAATTAGATAATTATAATATATATTGGATCGGTAACGCGCAACGGATCGTAGCGGAAATCCCGCGAAGCGGATTGGAGCGTAGAGCCGGGTGCTCGCCTTTCGGCGAGCATGCGCCCTGTCCTTAATTCCAACTAAAAGAGCCGGATTTGTCGAACTTGAATAAAACGGGTCCTGTTTCGATCTCAGGAGCCTCGGTGCTTGCCTTTCCACTCAGTCGAAATGCCGCAGACCGTTTGGAAATCGCGTTTGCAATACCTTGGGTAACCGTTCCGAGCGGAAAAGACGTGCGGACACTTAAGATGGATTCTTGTCCTTGGTTTTCGATTCGGACCGGTTGACCCGTTAGGAATTTTTCTTTTTCTAATGTAAGGTCAAATTCAAATTCAGAAAATTGTAATCTAGATGTGGCTCTGTTTTTTAATACGATCTGAAATTCGGTGTCCACTTTTAAGTCGAGTGAGGATATTCCTGCGGCAACTGCCGAACCTGGGGATTTTTTCTGAGGACCGAGTAATGTGTCTAAGAATGACGTGGCTTTTTTAGCCAGGTCTTCCGTGCCTGCGGAGCTTAAGATGGTGGAAGGATCCGGTTTGATAATTTTGAAATTCCGGATCTCTATGTCGGGAAGGACTGCAGGGATCTTTCTTTCTTCTTCGAACGGGAAGTCGAGAGATGCCGCACCTGCAACAGATCTGTATTTTTCAGGGATTGGAAGTGAAACGACTCCTTGCACTTTGACAACCAAGTCGATCTTTCCGGGAACTTTTTTGTAAAGTGCGACTAGATCGTTATAGGCGAATGTTAGATCCACTGGTACAGGTTTGTTGGAATTCCCACCCACGTTCGGTATTTTGGTTTTTGCCTTTGTGAATTGTTGTCCTTCGATGAGGATATTCATTTCCAAATTGGTCGCAGGCAAAGCGATCGGATACGGATTTTTAACTTTTGAATCGACTCTGAGTTTGATCTCGGATAGGTTGATTTCCGCAATGGAAACTTTTTCCAAGATGAAGGAAGGTTTGTCCAGATCTTCGATCTTTTCTTTTACTTTTTTTAGATCAACTTTTTGTAATTGAGCACAACCGAATAGAAGGTTTGCAGCGAGAGTAATCCCGATATAGGTATGTAAGGAAGTTTTTCGGATCATAAACCCCTCCGTAAAGGTGAAGTCTTTATTTAGGATTTACGTAATATTGGGAACTAAGTTTTGGAGACATGGAAATAAAAAATGGAGTTTTCAGATTAGTAAAATGGTTTATTGCAAAGAAAATTTTATTGGGGAGCGATGTTGGAATTCCAACAAAGTATGGGGTAGGAAAGTGGTTGTAAGGATAAGGATTTTGTGATATGGGGGTGCAAGCGTACCACCGCACCGGCCCCCCTTCGCAGCGACAATAGGAGCGAGAAGACGACCGTCTCTGACGAGTCGGTGACCGAGAGAACCGAGGTCAAACGAGATTGAAGATGAAATCAAGTGATGTGATTTCATCGAACGCTTTTTTGGGTACCACCGCACCGGCCCCCCTTCGCAGCGACAATAGAAGCGAGAAGACGACCGTCTCTGACGAGTCGGTGACCGAGAGAACCGAGGTCAAACGAGATTGAAGATGAAATCAAGTGATGTGATTTCATCGAACGCTTTTTTGGGTACCACCGCACCGGCCCCCACCCTAAGTAGGGTGGGGTGCCATCAAATTACTTTTTCTTCTTAGAACTAGTTCCTTTCTTAGGTTTGGATTCCACATCTTGGGCCCATTCGCTAAGAGAAGGTTGATTAGGATTCGTGGAAATAGCCCTGCTTCCGGAATGTCCGCCTTCACTATGAATGGTAGCGGTCATATCTGGACGGAATTTGCCTTCTAGCCAATCTCTGAACTTATCGATACCGCCGAATATGGAAGGAACCACGATTAACGTAACTAACGTGGAGAGGATCAATCCTCCGATGATAGCTATACCCATTGCGGTCCTGGATTTTGCGGCTTCTCCGAGACCTAATGCGATCGGAACGGTTCCCATGATCATCGCGATGGATGTCATCAAGATTGGACGTAATCTTACAAGACCCGCTTCGAAAATCGCCTCGTCTCTTGTGATGCCTCTTTCTCTCACTGCCTGCATCGCATAATCGACGAGAAGAATCGAGTTTTTGGCCACAAGTCCCATAAGAAGGATGAGTCCGATCATAGAGAATATATTCAACATTTCCCCCGTTACGAACAGAGCGAAGAATGCTCCGGAAATTGCAGGAGGGATCGCGAATAAGATCGTGATCGGAGTGATAAAAGATTCATAAAGAGAAGAAAGGACTAAGTAGATGAAAATCAAAGCAAGACCGAATGCCACGATGATATTCAAGAACAGCTCTTTTAAATCTTCCGACTGACCTTGGAAATTAAAACGGACTCCGGGTGGAGGAGGAATTTCCTTGTTCAAGATCTTAGTAGCCTCTTCCATTGCAGTCCCGATCGCACCGCCTGGAGCGAGGTTTGCATTCACTACTACTGCTCTTGCTCTATCGATACGGTTGATCCTAGAAGGACCTAAATTTTCTTTACCGGTACTGATTGCCGCTAGTGGGATCAGTCGATTTGCTATATTCGGGACTTTGGTTTGGCCGTATGCGGCTCTCAAATTCCTTTGGTCGGGCTTAAGCCTCATCCGGACTTCGTATTCGATCCCTTTGTCGTAAAACTTACTAACTTGATCTCCGGCGATCTGGTATCTCAATTCGGAGCCTGCAACTCCCGGAAGAACGCCCACCAATTGCATTTTAGAATTATCTAAAACGATTTGATATTCCGGCTTACCTCCCCTGAAGTCGGAGTCGATATCCGCGAGGTCTTTGATACCTTTTAATCTTTCTATTACTTTTTTGGAATATGCTTCCACTTCTTCCAGGTTATTCCCTTTTAGGACCAATTGGAACGGATACTGCACTCCACCGCCCACTGCGGAATAATCCGAAACTGCAGGCCTTGCGTAATCGAAAGCCTTTAACATTTTACGGATCTCTTCTTTGACGGTAGTAGTATCCCTGGATCTTTTTTTGGAAGAGACAAGAGCGATTGCCAACACGGCTGTGTTCGGTTCTCCCCCATCGGGCTTACCGATGGTGATCGCGATCTTATCCATTTCCGGGAATTTTTGTAGTTCCGCCAACACCTTATCAGAAACTTCCCTGGTTCCTTGTAAGCTAGTACCAGGAGGAAGGTCTAAGGTTACCATAAATTCACCCTGGTCGTTCGCAGGTAAGAATGTCTTTTTCACAAAAGCGCAACTTACGAAGGAAAGGATAAAAATTAGGAAAGTAAGTAGGATAATCTTTCCAGGATGTGCCAATGCATATTGCATCGTGATCTTGTAGATTTTTTCTAACCAATTCTGAAAACGATCGAATGCTTCCACCGCAGCGTTCTTTTTATCATGAGTGAGTTTACCTGCAAAGTAAGCGGACAACATAGGGGCCACAAAAAGACCGTCAAAGAGGGAAATGATCATGGCGAAAACCACAGTTAGTCCGAACTGTTTGAAGAACTGACCTACAATCCCCGATAAAAATCCCACAGGAAAAAATACCGCGATCACGGTTAAGGAAGTTCCGATCACCGCAAGAGCGACTTCCATGGTTCCTTTTTCGGAGGCTTCTAAGACGCTTGCACCTTCTTCCAATTTACGGAAGATGTTTTCTCGAACAACGATCGCGTCGTCGACTAGGAGACCTACCGCGAGAGACAAGGCCAAAAGTGTCATAACGTTTATCGTGAATCCCATGATCCACATTATAATAAATGCGCCTAATAAAGAGTTAGGCAACGCAAGGCCAGTGATGATAGTGGATCTTAAGTTTCCTAAGAAGAAATAAACCGTGATTACCGCTAATAAAATCCCTAATACGATCGCTTCCGTCACGTCTTCCACGTTATAACGGATCCATCTGGAACCGTCTCGAATCAATCTGATCTTAGGTTTACCGGAGAGAGGTTGGATATCCGCATTCAGTTTATCTATCCTTTTTAAAACCTCGTCGGCAACAGCCACGGTGTTCGCACCGGATTGTTTATAAACGTCAATAAATAGCGCAGGTTTTAATTCTTTTTCTACGATAGGCTCTTTGGTCCCGCTGAATTTTGCGAAAGTCCTTTTAATCCTTTTAGGTAACTGTGTCATCCAAGTGAAAGGATGTGTTAGAAGACCTACATCTTCTTCTTCCACCTCGTCACTTTTAGAAGCCCAAAGATAACCTAACGTTTCTTCGTCTTCCGTTCCGTCTCTGACGGAACCGAGTTCCTTGATCAAAACGGAATTCCCGACATCTCCACCGAAAGAGACGATAGTGTTCTCGATCTGGGAAAGAGATTCATATCTTCCCAACGTTCTATAAGAAGTTTCTTTTGCCCCGGAATCGAATTTACCTACCGGAACGTTTAAACCCGCGGTTTTCAGCCTGTTGGCGATCACCACCATAGGCATTTGATAAGAAACTAATTTATTTCTATCTAATTCGATTTGGATCTCTCTTCTTGTCCCTCCGACTAATTTTACGGACCCAACACCGGCAATCTGTTCTAATTTAGACTTAACGGTCTCTTTTGCAAGGTCGTATAACTTTGCTTGGTCCAGATCCGCGAACACCGCAAGACGAATAATAGGTTGATCGGCCGGATCGAAACGAACAACTTTAGGTTCTTTGATCCCGTCGGGAAGTTTAGGACGGACCAATGCGGTTTTATCTCGGAATTGTTGCTCTGCATATTTGATATCCGTAGAAAGAGTAAACTCACCGAAAACAACGGAGACACCTTCCTGGTTACGAGAAGTGATCTTCTTTAAACCGGAGATGGAAGAAAGTTCTTCTTCCAACGGTTTGGAGATCAATTCCTCGATCTCTTCCGGACCTGCTCCTGGATAGATCGTGGTTACGGACACTACCGGAATGTTCACATCCGGAAAAAGATCCACCCCCATCTTGCTAAGGGAGAAGATACCGGTAATCAGCATCAAGATCACGAGACTAGTGATAAAAATGGGACGTTTGATAGAGAGGAGCGCGATATTCAAGGTGCCTCCGGAGTATCCTTACATTTCGAAAATCGAATAAAGGATTAGCTCAGAGGTCCATTGCGATCCATTCCTGAATTTTCGAAAACAAATTCGCGGACCGTGATTCGGAAATTTAGAAAGAAAGGTTTTGGTATCGGACTAAGTGATTTGCTCGGAAATAAGGAGACAAAATCAGAAACAAACGTCATACGAAGTTGGTCGAATGATTCTAAGGTTTCCTAGACGAGAGTCGGTTAGAAAGGAGAAATTTTCGAAATCGATTCGGATAAATGGTCGAGTTTATACTTTTGCACTAGTTTGGGCGACTCCTGACTTTGTCAGGACCGCGCTCTACGCTCAATCAGCGAAGCACCATTACTTTTCCCTGATTTAAAGCCTTCCATCCTGTACGATGGTGCATCGCCGGATTTCCGCTACGATCGCTGTCGCTATTATTCGTCCTCTGTTTCCCTTTTATTCAAAAACTCTCACTCTTCATATTTCACGCGGAGACGCTAAGACGCGGAGGGTTATTTACCAAATTTCTTTTCTCTAAGCATGATCCGTCCCACTTAGAAAATCGTTTTGAAAAAACATTTTTTACATTTCCTCACATCTACTTGCGAATGAAAGAGGATTCCTGCTCAAAGTAGAATGAATTCATTAAAATTTCATTATACTTTTATGTAGTTAATTGTACTTTTTAGGTTTTCACAATACCGAATAGCCGCAAATTCCATACTAAAATATCCTCGAATGCAAATCCAACATTCCAGATTATACAAAAAGATCGAAAAAGTATCGAATAAAACCCTGACTGCAATTATCATCCTTCAATACGTACAATTACGGATTTTCAAAAGAAGACGAAAAAAAATAAAAACAATATAGAGAGTTCGCAATTAGCAGCGAGGTAAGCAGGAACTCCTACAACTCACGATTTAAAATAAAGCATTAGTAAATTCTACGAATCGCTTGAGAGATCCTTTGTACGTTATCCTTAGTTAAGTTCGGATAGATCGGAATACAATGGCCTCTTTGGTACAGCCTTTCTCCGTTCGGAAAATCAGAATTAGAAAGTTCTAAAATATGATGGATCGGTTCCGCAACCGTTCTACGAGTGCCGATTTGTAAAGAACGGAAATATCTTTCTACCTGTTCGTAATTCCCCGGAGCTAATATCACAAAACGATTGAAAGTTTCGGAATTCGGATCGTTAAAGTGAGAGCCCACTTGGGAACCCTGGATGGATTGCAAATACACCTGAGCGATCTTTCTTTTTCTTTCTAAGATCACGCCTAGATTGGACAATTGTTCGATCCCTAAAGCCGCTTGGTAATCGATCATATCGTAATCTAGTCTTGGTTGGCCTTCTTTACGCGGATAAGGATCTTTTCCATCTTTTCTAGCTCTGATCTTTTTTGCCAAAGAATCATCATCCGTACAGATCAAAGCCCCGTTCCCGGTTGTGATCAGATACTCGATAGAAAGCCCACAGATGGAAATTTTTCCCTGTTTTCCAGGGGTAAACGTTTCGGTCCTTGCGCCCACGGCTTCCGAAAAATCCTCGATCACGGGACGATTTTTGAAATCGTATTTGGAAAAATCCGCTAATGAGCCGAAGGTATGATCCACAACCACTGCTTTTATGGATTCGTCTTCCAAAGCGGTAGCCAATCTTTCCGGACAAATATGGAAAGAATGTTTTCCCATATCCACGACTACGGGTTGGGCTTGCATTAAGAAAATTGCATCTAAGGCAGCAAGAGGCGCGAACGTGGAAATAGCGATTTTATCTCCGGGCTGGATCTCCAGCGCCAATAAGGACAAATGATAGGCTGCAGTTAAGCTGTTTGCAGAAACAACCTGTTTGGTCCTGAAAGTGGAAGAGAAAGCCTTCTCAAATTTATGGGTCACAGAACCCGAAGAGAGATGGTCTTCTACCAATGCTTCCAATACGGTTTTCAGGTCCTCCCGAGAAAGAGTGGGTTTATGGAATTCGATATCGGTTTTTTTCCGGCTTGGTTTCTCTAAAACTTCGGTTTCCGCGCTCATCTTCCCCTTCTCAGGTTCCAGTAATTTTATTATGTCGCATTGTAACCCATGTACTCGGCCCGTAAAGATTTTTTTCAAAATCCCCGGACCCAGAACGATCTAGGACACGTATCGCAAATAATCAGAATACCAGCGGAAATGTCTAGACGTTTTCGTACAAGAAAAAAAAGGGAGGATTAATCTCCGAAAATTTTGTTACGGATCCCGATCCAGATCTCCGGCAAATAAGCCCCGATAAGGATTAGGGTCAGTCCCGTGTAGGTCCATTTATTAAAATAAGACTCACCTGCGAAGCGAAGAGTAGCCACATTGATGATAGTTGTCCACCATCCGAGTAAAATAAGAATAAGACCTATAAAATTCGGAAAAAGAAAACCTATAATTTTACCCATAAAAAACCTCTGAGAATAAGGGACTGAAACGAGAGAATTATCGAGATCCGATCTTACTCATCAAGTTGTTTTTTGGGACTTTCATCGAATTCAAAAACGCGGCAGAGATTTTTCCTTGCCCCGGGACTTTATAAAAACAAGGATCTAGGAACGAGCCATGAAAGAAGAACTAGACAAAGATATAGACCAGGAGATCGAGCCGAGGGAGATGAATCCCACAGAATACCGGCTTCTCACTTTATTATTCAATTTTTTCAGATTTCCGGAAGGACTCACGCTTAGTTCCTTGAGAAAGATCATGGCGGGATTTTACGATAATGAAAATCGAGACTCCGACAGAAGGAAACTATCCAGAGATATCGAAGAGTTAGGCGCCCTAGGGTTCCATATCAAATATTATCCTCAAAAAAACGGAAAAGATTTTGTATACGTGCTTATTAAGGATCCGCTTTCCAAAACATTAGATTTCACCGAAGAAGAACTAAGAGAAATTTCGGCACTTTTACTAAAAGGATATTCGGAAGCTCCAAAATACGAACTTTATACCGCCGCTCGAAAAATATTCGCGGGAGATTTGGAATACTTTCCGGAAATGACCGAAAATCCGGAGGAAAATCCGGAAGAGTTAGGAGAAACCGCATTTCAAATCCTAGATGCTCTCAAAAATCATACTCCTATCCGTATTAAATATTATAAAACCTTTCCGGAAGATTCTTACACGAAGGAAGCGGATCCGATCCGACTCATTCGAAAAGGGGGCCAGGATCATTATTTACTGGCCTACGATAGGGAAGAAAAAACCAAAAAAAGATTCGTTTTACCGAAGATCTTATCTGTGGAACTGCTACAAGGAGATCCACTTTACCAGTCAAGAGGGGCCAAAAAAGAAACGGAGGAGGATCTGATTGTTCACGCGGGATTATTCCCAGTCCATGAATCCAAAAATGTGGAATGGATCTGCAAAGAAGAAGGTCTTGTAAAAGCGAAATTATTCCTGACAGGGATCAAATACAGGGAAGAAAAAAATAAACTCAGCTTCCAATCCACCAACCTGGAGGGATTATTGCCCTTTTTATGGAGATGGCCGGACGCGATTGAAACGGTTCTTCCTGAAGAATTGAACTCAGTCTTCCGAAACTCAATAAAACGGATCTCAGAACTCTACGAAAAAGTATAAAAAACCATTACATGAAACTTAAAAATATCCTATTCTCTTTATTTTCCCTACAGATCTTACTTACGCTAATAATGAAATATTTCTCCTACCAAGGAGATCTTTCTCCGGAGCTACATGAAAGAATTCTAAAGTATTTTACCCAAGAAGATATAAACGCCGGGATAGAATACCAAAGGAGGGGATTTTTTGTCTCCATCATAGGTTCATTACTTGATTTTGCTTTAGCAGGAGCATTTGTATTTACTCCTATCTCGGTAAAACTGGAAGAATACTTCCGCAAAAAAACGGGAGATAGATTTTATCCGACCGTATTTCTGTTCTTCATCTCCTTTTATCTTTTGGAATTTATCGTTTCCTTACCGTTCAGTTATTATTTCGGTTATGTGATAGAACATGAATTTCAGTTTTCCAATATGAACATAACGGATTGGATCTTATTTAAAGCAAAGTCTTTCGGATTAGGATTTTTATTTGGCGGAATAGTTGTTTTAGTAGTCGCATTCGTTCTTAAAAATCTTCCGCGCGCTTGGAAATATATACTTCCTATCTTATCCTTGAGTTTTGGATTACTCATGTCCGTATTGTATCCGATCCTCATCACTCCTATCTTTTATGATTACGGCCCTATCCAAGAAGGAAGTTTAAAAACAAAAATATTGGCCCTGAGCCAAAAGGCGAATATCCAGGTAGAAAATATCTATGTGATCAACGAGAGTAAATATTCAGGTCACACAAACGCATACTTCACAGGCTGGGGAGAAAGTAAAAAGATCTTCCTCTACGATACACTGATCCAAAACCACACCGAAGAAGAAGTAGTCAGTGTGCTTGGACATGAAATCGGTCATTGGGTTCACAATCATCAAATGATCGAGATCGCACTTAGCACATTGGAAACTTTCTTATTGTGTTTCTTATTAGGATATATATTTCAAAAAGTAAAAGAAGAAGGTTTGATTCCGTTAAAAGAATTTTATTCTCCTTCTACCTTACCGTTTCTGTTTCTGATATTATCCCTTGTAGGAACGATACTCGGACCTTTTTCGGCGACACTCTCCAGAGTTCTGGAAACCCAAGCGGACAAAGAGGCACTTGTCTTAACCGACGACAAAAAATCATTCATCAGTACGGAGATCAAACTGGCAAAGGATAATAAGGCCCGTTTGAATCCACATAAACTGGAAGTGATCTTTGAACATTCTCATCCCACGACCTTAGAAAGGATTGAATTCGCAGAAGGCTGGAAATAAGGAATCCGGCCTTCTGATGCGGAAACTACTTCCGCCAAGGATATTCCATCTGTAAGGCCACAAAAGCGGCAGTGTCTGTTCCGTATTTAGATTCAATCTCCGTTAGGATTTTATCATACGCAGTCACTGCAGCGATTCCATTCAGATTTTCTAAAATGAAATCTAAACTTGCGACTTCCGCGTCCATTTTATCTACACGTACTAACAATCCGTTTTTGGTTCGGATCTTTTTTTGGTCGGAAACGGAAAACACTTCCGATCTATAAGTCCTGGAAAAAGAATCCGCTTGAAGAGCCAAAACAACTTCGTCTATACCTTCTGAGACCCTAACTCCTAAGTTTTCGTAATTCCAAAACCCAAGATAGTTTTTTGCGGCAATGTACATATCTTTGCCGCTCAGATAAAAATCGGAACTTTTATGGGTTGGTTTCCAATCCTTGGCTCCTAAACTTAACGCCATTTCGGAAGCTTTTTCTCTTCCGGAAATCGCTTCGATTAAAGCCAAAGAAACAGGAATAGAAGCGGTGATCCCTGTAGTAGTGACGATCTTACGATCCGCAATATACCTGGTATCCTTGATCCATCTAGTTTCGGGAAACTCTTTCTCCAATTTTGAAAAAGAAAACCAATGACCTGTTGCCTTGTGTTCTTTCAGAACACCCGCATTTGCCAGTACCCAAACTCCGTCACAGATTCCTAGGATCGTAGAACCTTTTGCGGATTGTTTTTGCACAAAGGAAAGAAGAACGGGATCATCCGAATAATGTACCGCCGGCACGATCACATAATCCGCTCCATCCGGATATTCCGAATCGAAAAGATCGAAAGATATTTCCGCTTCTATTTTTAATGCGGGAAACATTTGGACAGGACCCGTTCTCGGAAAAACTGCAATTACCTTTGCGATTTTCGAAGAAGTTAAAACGCCATAAGGGATCATAAAATCAGTCAACTCGGTCATTCTATTTTCACCGATCACTGCGATGACGGGCTCTTTTCTGCCGAATCTGGATTGATAGTTTGGGATTTTGGAATTTTCTTCTTGGGGCCGTATTTTTGAAATTTCCGATGATGACCCGTATTCCACAAATCCGAATAAAAATAAGAGAGCCAGACTCCCGCAGAAGAATTTTACAAAACGATTTGGTTGTAGGTTAGGATGTTGCATACCTTCAGGATACGATCTTTTCCGAAAACAGTCGTCCTTCCGTATCCGGACGGACTAAAAAAAGAAAAATCCTGAAAAAATCTCGACATCTATTTCCGATAGGACTCTTTCATTTTATGGATACGTTTCTGGCATTTGGAGCAGGACTTTCTTTTTTATTGGCGATTTCCGAATTCATCCAAAAAAATAAAGTTTTCAAATCCCAAAGTTCGGATCCTTCACCGAAAGCCAAGTTCGCTTTCTATAAACCGATAGGATTCTTCTTCCTTTCTCTTTCGATAGTTCAGTTTCATTTGTATTTGGAATTATCCGGCCAATTAAAAGAGAATCTCTGGTTTGCCGAGATCCATATCCCTTTTCTATTTTTCACGGGGCCATTGGCGTATTTGTATTTCAGAAGGTTAGGAGGGTTACCTGCAAAAGCGCTTAACATCGTACATTTTGTTCCCGGATTGATTTCGTTTTTAGCGCTTTTACCTTTTATTTTATCCGATCCGAATTCCAAATTGGAATATGTAAATGTTTTCCCTCCCAGAAATCTTTATTTCCAACTCCTATTCGGGCTCTTGGCCTTAGGAACGATCTCCAACTTAGTGTATCCACTTTTACTGATCGGCATAATTCGCAAATGGAAAACCTTTTTGAAAAAAGAAGAAGCTAGGGTGTTCTCACCGTTTCTTATCCTTTTTTATTCGAGTATATTTGTGATCTTTTTGTTTGTGGTCGCTCAGATCTTCTTTATGCCTTTGTTCAGCGTTGCGTCGGCGGCTTTGACATTGATCGTCTGCGCCGTTTTTTTAAGCGCTTCCGTATCGTCTGAGTTGATCGTTTCTTTCGGAAAAACCGCAAAGGAAGCCGGGTATAACGAGACCAGGCTCCAAAGTCTGGATGTGAATGCAGTCGTTCAAAAGATGGGAGAACTAATGCGGGACAAAAAGTTGTACCTGGATGAGGAACTAACTCTTTCGATTCTTTCGGAAGAATTAAAAATTAAAACTCATCAATTATCGGAGATATTAAACGATAAGATGAAAATCGGTTTCAGAGAATATATCGCAGGATTTCGTTTGGAAGAGGCCTCCAAAATGTTAAGAGAAGAACCCCAAAGATCCGTACTTTCCGTAATTTACGCGGCGGGTTTCAGATCCAAATCCGCGTTCCATAAATTATTCCAAGAAAAATACGGATGTTCTCCAGGAGAATATCGTTCTTCTTTTTCCAAAAAATCTTAAGTGAAGTTTACCATTCTCCGGTATTCGGCATACTCTTCCAAGGTTCGGAGATTTCTAGTGCTTTACCCTTCTGCAATAACTCGATAGAGATTAGGTCAGGTGATCGAATGAATGCCATTCTGCCGTCTCTAGGCGGGCGATTGATAATCACACCTTTTGTCTGAAGATTCGTACAGGTTTCATAAATATTATCCACTTCGAATGCAAGATGACCGAAATTCCTTCCGCTCGTATACGCGGAATCTTGGTCCCAGTTATAGGTTAATTCTATCTCCGGAGAATTTGTATCCGATTCGGATAAGAAGACAAGTGTATATCTTCCTTCCGGATGATCGTGCCTTCTTGTTTCTTTTAATCCTAGTTTATTGCAGAAAAAATCCAAAGCTAGATCCAAATCTTTTACTCGGATCATAGCGTGTAAGTATTTCATTTTATCGTTCCTCTGGAAGGGTTCCTTCTTTGAAAAAGAAGATTTTGGTTCCTATTATTTGAAAGGAAACCTGCGGATTTTCCCTCTGACAAGCCCAAAGTGAGGCTGAAAAATCGAACAATTTGGGAAAATCCACCATATTGGATCTTTCCGATTTTCCGCTAAAAAGACCATTTTTACCCCTATTTTTGCCTAAATAATAATCTAAATGCTTAGCATGTGTGCTTAAAAAGTAAGCATATTTCGAGTTTCTAATAAAGGATCGGCTTGAAAAAAAAGCCTTTCAGATCGATACTTGTACCATATTCGGGCAGCGACTTGGGAAAACCTCCAATAGCGCTTCTTTTTTGTTCAATATGAATGAATGGGAGCTAGCTGTAATAAGGTGCTTAGAGAATTAGACATTTCTAATAAACATAAATATGATAAATAGTCTTTTGGGTTCGTTTAACAAAATTTTTTAATTTTTTCCTCCTCTGAAATTTTTTTTGTTCCTTTTGCCTATGTGAATAGGTCTTATGGATATAAAGCGAAAATGAGAACAGAGCATATAAAAATAACAAGAGGTTTCAATTTTATGAAAATCAACAAACTCACTTCTCTTCTATTAGTAGTAGGTTTCCTAGCAGGGTCTTCCGTTTTTGCGGTATCTCAAGATACTGAAGATCGTCTTTTGGAGCAAGCTTTGGTATCCGCTGCGGTTACTAAAGAGCAAAAAGTTGCAGTAGCTACTTACCTGAAAGCGATCGCTCAGCAAAAAACTGAAAGAGCGGAAGAGTTAAGAGCATTGGCTAAACGTTCTACCGGTGGAAAGTTCCTCGCTAGCAACGCTCAGTCTGAGAGATTCTTAAAACAAGCAAAAGCTCTTGAAGCAGAAGCAGCAAAAACACAAGAGTTTTTGAACAATCTCTAATTCAATAGTCAACAAATCCTAAAAATCCATCGACTGGAAGGCGCCGCGAGGCGCCTTTTTTTATGTACTTAATTTTCGAGAAAAACGCGCAACGGATCGAAGCGGAAATCCCGCGGAGCGGATTGGAGCGAAGAGCCGGGTGCTCGCGTTCAGCGAGCATGCGCCCATTAGATCAGAGGATAAGTTCCTTTTCGTATGAAGCAAAGACTACTGTTTGGAAACTTTTTTCTCTTTTGGAAAACAACTCATACTAAAACCTTCTATCATATAACAGACGGCGTCTTTGGTCTCACATCGAAGAGCGTCATTGTAAGTAGTGCTTTGGATTTCCAGATCCATACGTTCGCATACCATTTTTTCTTTGGTGGAAGTTTGGGTGTTTGTATCCTGTCCGAGTAAACCCTGAGCGAATAAAAAACAAATTACGAATGACACCGATTTTTTCATCATACTCTCCGGCGAATCCTCTGATTCTATGACCCTTTCAGGTTTCCTCCCTAGAGTCAATCGATTTGGGAAAGTATACGTTTCCGAAAAAGGATTGTGGGACGGTTTGCGGCTTCTAATCTGCCCTGATGAGTTTCCCGGGCGGAAAGTTATCCTCTAAATGGACAAAACTTACATTTTGTTTTTTGTTCTTCCTTCCGCTTTTATACCCGTTCTTATTGAAACCCGGGGAACAATTATACTCAGACCATCTCGGTAAATTTATATTGGGAGAATCCGTAGGAAGGAACGGCTTCCTCTCGGGCAACCTGGTGTTGCCATCTAGGGATTTTGACCCGGAGGGGAATTATTGCCCAACGGAATGTATCCGTATCGGCCAAGAGCTGATCAGCCCGTTTCCTGCCGCTCTAGGTTATGTATATGCGGTATTTCTTCCCTGGAGCGGGATACTTGGCGTTTATGTTGCGACTTCGATCTTAATACTTCTATCTTTTCTATTCCTTTCCATCTTATGGGATTGGGATCCGATCTATTTGGGAATTCTGGCCTTAGCTTCTCCGTTTTTGATCAACGGATATTTTTTTCCGGATGTTGGGATCGCTTCCTTTTTGTTTTTAGCGGGGTGTTTCCTATTTTTGAGATCCGGGAATTCTTCTTCCCTGGTAAAATTTATAATTTCCGGCTTTATCTGTGCTTCTTCCGCTTGGTTTAGGATAGAAAGTATCGTATTCCCCTTATCTTTTATCTTTTTTTTAAGTATATACAAGTTTTCTAATGTAGAAGAACGAAGGAAAATTTTAGGTTATTCTCTCGGATTTTTGACGGGAGTAGGGCTTTTGCTCTGGATCCAATTTGTTCTATACGGACATCCGTTGGGTCCAAGGTTTTCTTTTAATCAGCCGACAATGTTTTTGTTTCCTTGGAAAAAATGGAAAATTTACGCAGGATTATTGATCGCAAATCCCAATCGGATCGGATTTTTCGGATACACTCCCGGGTTCTTGATCGTTTTATTGTTCTTTATATATTATATTTTCTTTAAGAAAAATCCGTTTAAAAAGGATAACGCATCCAAGATCTCAAATAAGGATCTGTTTGTTTATTCCGGTCTTGCCGCATTTATGGTGTTGGTGATATCCGCTCCGAACGATGGGATCATAGATTTCGGTTCCAGATATCTTCATTTGAGTTTACCCGCTTTCACGGGAATGTTTTTGATCATGTTGGAGAATTTAGGGCAGAAGTTCCGTAAGATCGTAAAAATTCTTCTTTTTTCGATCCTTCTTTATTCGGTATATATCAGTTTTTCGTACACGCAGATCTTGGCAAAGTATGGAAAAAAGACTACGAAACTAAATGCGATCTATTTGGAACAAAAGCCCGATTTGGTCGTGGTCCAGATCAGGACGTATTCTCAAATTTTAGGGAAATATTTTTTCCAAACACCTTCCGTTTGGCTGATGAGGGAAGGTCATATTAAAAATTTCTTCTCTAAAAATAAACCGGAACAATTTAGAAAGATATTATTCATTCAGTCAAAAGCTTCTATCTTAGAAAATTTGAACGATTCCGATCCTTTTTTGAAAAATAAATATTACGAAAGTATCTCCCAAACATTAGGCCCGGATTTTAAAAAAGTTTGGTCGGAAAATAAGGAAGATGTTCTTATTTTTTCTATGGAAAGAAAAAAGTAATATCCGGGCCGAAGTGAGGCTTTGTTCCGATCTTACTCGTTCAAAAAGAAGAAGAAAAAGAATCCTGCGGCTTGCGCTCTCGGAATTCCCACTGCACTTCCTATTAAAGAACCATTTTTTCGTACATCGCCATTACTATCAATGCGTCCGATCAGACTTCCGTTTTTACGTACATCTCCGTTGGAATCAATCGAACCTACGAGTGATCCGTTCATTCGAATGTCTCCGTTTGAATCGATTCTGCCGATCAAGCTTCCGTTTTTGCGAACATCCCCGCCGGATTCAAATCTTCCCACGAGAGACCCGTTCAATCTTACGTCCCCATTTGAGTCGATACTTCCGATGAGTGAGCCGTTCTTTCTCAGATCCCCTGCCTGCAAGGAACCCAAGCCAGCGCTTAAAAAGAGGACCACAGTTACGAGTTTCAACATTAGTTTCATTCATGTATCTCCGTTTTTATATTCATAAGTTCGTCTCCCTTTTGTAGGGACGATTCCGATACACCGCTTTGAAGCGGCAATCCTACTTATTCGTATCTCTAGGGCAACAAGTAGGGTGATATATTTTGCGGAATATTTTTTTTGGAGTACATTATTACTTCTTCCCAAAGATCCAGGCCACTTCTCGACTTTCGGTTCATTGCATAAAATGTATTGTTCATTCCCTATATCCAAGCTGAGTCGTTTTTGGATTGGAAAATCGGTGCGGATCGTAACGTTAGCCGCTATTCTATATCCTCATCGGATTCCAATTCCAGTTCGCAAAGTTTGGAATAGTATTTGGATTGGATCTCTTTTCTTTCTTTTATAATTCCTGAGATAGGAATATAAAAACTGGATTTAAGTCCGTACAATCTTCCGTAAACTCCGTCTCCTTTTTTATAAGAAACTCCGGAATCGATACGAAATCGTAAGATCCGTTTTCCGATCATCTGTGCTGCGGCCAAGAATACTTGGTCCGAATCGAATAACTCCAGATAAAATTTAGGAAGAAGTCTAAATGTATTTTTTAAAAAAGACGTTCGGGTCATAGAGGCGCATTCTATCGAAAAGGCCGGACAAATAAGTATCATCCGTCTTAAAATATCGTGTTTTCGGTTACGATTTCGTAAAATGAAGAGTTTAAAAAATCCTTCTCAAATGATACGTATTTCTGATTGCCTCTAGATTTCCTGAAAGAAAGAATGTCCGGCATGAATCCAAGTACGAAAAAACTCCAAACCAAATTAGCGGTGATTCATCTTTTGCAGGAAAACAAAAGAATGAGTTTGGAGGATCTTTCCAAGTATTCCGGTATCGATGATATCAAAGATCTCAAAAAGGAGCTCGGAAGATTGTACATGGTGGGTTCCTATCCTTATACTCCGGACCAATTTGTGGAATTGGATTATGACGGAGAGACGATAGGAATTCGTATGCCCTTGAGTCTGGAACAAGGTTTGGTCCTAAGCGTTAAAGAATGGGCCGTAATCCGAAAATTATTTTTGGAAGAAGACGAAAAGGAAACAGGTCCTTCCAGAAAAAAGATCCTGAAATCTATATTAGATAAAATTCATACAATTCTGCCTTCTGCGGGGATACCTAGTGAGAACGAATTAAAAAGCAATATAGAGGACGCCATCACCGACGGCAAATCTTTGCAGATTAAATATCGTGCACAGGGAGAATCCGAACCTGGATCCAGAAAAGTGGATCCTTGGGCACTCTTAAGCTTTCGGGAAGAATATCTGCTCGGTTATTGCCATTCTAGAAAAGCGCCTAGAACGTTTAGATTGGATTCGATCTTGCAGTTAAGTAGAACTCAGGAGAATGTTGCGGAAATTCCGGACGAAGAAAGAAAGAATGCTATCTCCAAATTAAAGGAATTTTTGCAAGGAGGAGAAGGGGATTCGAATTATGCGGAGATCTATCATACTGCGGAAGTGTATTTTAATCTACATTCTCGCATACATTTAGAAAGGACTCCTACCAAAAAGCAGATAGGAGATACCACATATTATCTTTCTAAGGCAAGGATCAGAAATCAGGATTGGTTTTTATCCGTCCTAAAAGGTTTTGGTCCGAATGTGATTCTTCATAACCCTCCCGCATTAAAGGAAAGAATGATTGCGTATTGGGAGACTGTTTCTTCCGGTTTGTCTCATTAGGAATCGATTGACTGATCGTTCTTTACCATTGATTCAGGATATACCTTGCTTTCTCCCGCAAAGATCAATTTGGGATTAGAGATCCCGTACAAAAGGCCTGACGGATTCCATGAGATTCGAAGTGTATTTTTACGTTTGAATTGGGGAGATGATATCCAAATAGAGCCGATCTCTCCCGGATCTTTCGAATTGGTTTCTAATAACCAGATCATTTTGGAAAAAAGGCGTTTGTACGACGAGGTCTCCGAGAGAGGAGATTTAAGTAAGAATATTCTTTTTAAAACTTTCTCCAAGATCAGAGCTCATTACAGGGAGCTCCCGGGTGTGAGGATCCACCTGACTAAAAAAATTCCTCCGGCTGCCGGTCTTGGAGGGGGATCTACAAATGCCGCCTCTCTTTTCTCGTTTTATTTTGGTTTGAGTCCGGAGTTTCATTCGGATCATATTTTCAAATTGGCGGCCGAGATCGGATCCGACGTTCCCTTCTTCTTATCTGAAAATCATTGTTTGGTGTCCGGAAAAGGTGAGATCTTGAGGGACATAGAAGTGCATCCTGGACAAGGAATTCTGGCATTAACTCCTCAGATACTCTCAACCGCCGAGATGTACGCAGGTCTCAAAAAGCCTTTACAAGCCGACCCTGCCTCGAAAAGATGGATTTCTCTAGGCAATGACGTCGAGTTTTCTTTAAAAGAAGGGAATTGGGCGGCTTTGAGAGAAAAGCTCGTAAACGACTTCGAGCCTCTTGCCTTCCAAAAGTTTCCCCAGCTAGGGAAATTAAAGGAAAGTTTTTTGGCGAATGGAGCTAGTTACTCCTCCTTAACCGGATCCGGATCTTGTATCTACGGTTTGGTGCAGGGATTGGAGATACGGGAAGAGCTGTTAGCCAAAATGCAAACGGAATTTCCCGACCTTACGTTTGTAAGCTTTAATTATTAAAGAATGAAACTGGGCCGTCGCCAAGTGGTAAGGCAGCGGTTTTTGGTACCGCCATTTCATAGGTTCGAATCCTATCGGCCCAGCCACTGTTTGATTTCACCGGATTACTGAATGGACGCCAAAAAGGAAGCAGTCGCCGTAGTATTAGCTGCGGGAAAGGGAACCCGCATGAAGACGGAGCTCCCAAAGGTGGCTGTTCCTTTAAATGGAAAGCCCCTTTTAAACCATGTTATCGATCACCTCAAAGAAGCAGGGATCAATGACATAGTCATAGTTGTAGGCTATAAAAAAGAAGAAGTCCAAGCGCTATGTGCAGGAATTCCCGGTATTCGTTTCGCCGAACAAAAAGAGCAATTAGGCACGGCTCACGCAGTATTAAGCGCCGAAGAATTAGTTAAATCCCATAAAGGCCCAATCCTCGTAGCTTGCGGGGACGTGCCGATGATCACCGGGGACACCTTCGGTTCTCTCGTTTCCACACATGTCCAAAACGACTTCTCCGCTACTCTTCTTTCCGCAAAGGTAGATATTCCTACCGGTTACGGAAGGATCGTTCGTAATTCTTTCGGAGAAGTAATCGCAATCGTCGAAGAAAAAGACGCAGACGTGGAACAGAAAAAAATAAACGAGATCAACACCGGGACTTATGTATTCAGTTCCGAAATCCTTTTCGAATCTCTTAGAAAAATAGGAAACAGCAACGCTCAGGGAGAATATTATCTTCCTGATCTAGTAGAGTTGTATAAAAAAGAAGGAAAAAAGTTGGGCGCAGTGATTCTTAAAAACAGCGGAGAAAGCCAAGGTGTGAATTCTCCTGCAGACCTGGAAAACTTAACGGCAGTTTTGAATGGAGCGGTTGCAAAATGAGCGGCTCTAATATTGCGGTTTTTTCAGGATCCTCCAATCGTACGATCGCAATTGAGATTTGCCAAGAGCTTGGGATCGAACCTGGCAAGATCAATCTTCGTAAATTTTCCGACGGAGAGATCGCGGTTAAAATAGAAGAGAACGTTCGAGGAAGAGACGTATTCGTTATCCAATCCACTTCTGCTCCGGCAAACGACAACTTGATGGGATTACTTTTGATCATGGATGCGTTAAGACGCGCTTCAGCAAAAAGTATTTCGGTGGTTGTCCCTTATTACGGTTACGGACGCCAAGATAGAAAAGCGGAACCGAGAGTACCGATCTCCGCAAGAGTGGTTGCAGATCTGATCGAGACCTTAGGGCCGACTAGAGTGATCGTGATGGATCTTCATGCGGACCAAATCCAAGGTTTTTTCAAAGTGCCTGTGGATAATTTACATTTCAGCCCGGTACTGGTAGAATATATACTAAGTAAAAAGTTCGAAGACCTAGTCATCGTTTCTCCCGACTCAGGGGGTGCGGAAAGAGCCAGATCCTTCGGTAAAAAAGTGAACGCAACATTAGCGATCATAGACAAGAGAAGACCGAAAGCGAACGTCTCCGAAGTGATGAACGTGATCGGAGAGATAGAAGGTAAGAATTGTATCCTTCTGGACGATATGATCGACACTGCGGGAACGATCTGCAAAGCGGCCGATGCTCTCTTAAAGAACGGAGCTAAGTCCGTATATTGTGCAGCTACGCACGGAGTACTTTCCGGAGAAGCTATCGATCGATTAAACTCTACTCCTTTTACTGAGGTCGTATTGTCCAATACGATTGAGATCCCGGAATCCAAAAGAATCACAAAGTTAAAAACTCTCTCCGTAGCTCCGTTATTCGCGGCTGCGATCCAGAGAATATCGACCAATCAATCGGTCAGCGATCTATTTATATAAGAAACAAGGGTAAAGACCATGAGCCACAAATTAGCTGTTAAAAAAAGGACTGAAACCGGCAAGAACGTAAACAATCGTCTTCGCGAGTCAGGACAGGTTCCTATTAACATTATCGGAGGCGGAAATGCCGCTTCCGGTTCCGTAAACGAGAAAGAACTTGAAAAACTAGTTCATTCCGGGATCCGCCAATCCACTCTGATCGAGTTGGAAGTGGAAGGAGAAGGAAGCCAAAAGGTTTTCGTAAAAGAAGTACAACGTTTCCCAGAGATCGACAGGATCCGTCACGTAGACTTCTACAAAGTAGAACCTGGAAAGAAAATCGTTACTAAGATCGGAATTCGCACTGAAGGAACCGCAAAAGGTTCTAAGATGGGCGGTCAATTCGACCATTTAATCCATGAGATCCGAGTGAAAACCGTTCCTGAGGATCTGGTTGAAACTCTAGTTATAGATGTAACCGATCTAGATGTAGGCGATTTTATCAAAGTTAGTAACTTAAAAGTTCCTGCAAGCTGGGAAATTTTAGTTAACGGAGATCCGATCGTAGCAGCAGTGCTAAAAACCAAAGCTTTACTCGCTCAAGAAAGAGCGGAAGCTAAGGAAGCTGCTGGAGCAAAACCTGCAGGTAAAAAAGGGAAATAATTTCCCCGTCCTGAGATCTAAAAATTTGGAGTACGTTATTGTATGAAGCTAATCGTCGGATTGGGTAATCCCGGAGATAAATACAATAATAATCGAGCGAATATCGGCTTCAAAATTTTGGACGTGATCGCCAATAATATCAACGTCGAGATCAAGACTAAAAAGAAAAAGTCTTTGATCGGAAGAGGTGATTTCGAGGGAGAAGAGGTCGTATTATTAAAACCTCAGACCTTCAGCGATCTATCGGGCGAATCCGTTCTGTACATAGCTTCCTTCCTGAAAATTCAGGTACAGGATATTCTTGTGATCCACGAAGATTGGACCTTACCCTTGGGTAAAATTGTAGTGGATAAGGGAGCGAACGGGAACGAAAATCCAGGGATCAAATCCGTGATCCAGTCTTTACGTTCTCCTAATTTTATCCGCATCAGGATAGGGATCGGCAACGACGAATTTGATGGTTCTAATCTGGACGGATTTTTGAAGGAAGATTTCCAACCTTTAGAGAACTTAAGTTTGATCCAGATCATCAATGACGCAGAAGCAGCAATTCGTTCCATTAGTTTGGGTGATATAGAAGACGTGATCGAAAAATACAGATTGTAAGGTCTGATTTTTTCTCAAAAAAAATTCCGGACTTGGGTCCGGAATGCCTTCCATCTTATTTTTCTCTCGGTTCCGTCGAGATCTAAAAATCCTTTACTTTTCCGGAAAAAAAGGGACTCTGATTATGGGGAACCTTTTCCAAGAAATCGGTTTCCAAATAGCATCACCGGTTTACGATTCCGGCAGGTTCAAGCCTGCTTCCCTTAGTCTAATCTACGGGAAGAATGTGGCTCCGAAGAGATGGCGGAGCTTGGGAGTTACACATGAATAACAATAATAAAGGTCTTAGATTACTTATACTTTTCATTTTAGTAATCCTAGGATTAGCACTTCTAGTACCGCAGATACAAACTGCTCTGGGAAAACCTCGGATACTACCTTTTTCCCAATTTATGAATATGGTAGAACCGGATACTTCTTCCAAGCCGAAAGGTAAACTGGTTAAAACTTCTGACTCTAATTTCCCCGGCTGTGACAAGCTGATATTAGAAGGGGATATGATCAAAGGTTGTTACGAACCGTTCGAAGAAGGATCTGCAAAAACCCCCGTTCGATTCGAGACCAGAATTGCTCCTATCGACAAAGAATTCCTTACTTCTTTAAGAAAAACGAATATCGATCTGGAAGTAGTTCCTTCCGAGAACGGGCATGGGTTCGGAATGTTAAGTTCCTTTCTTCTGATCGCCGTGATCGGCATTTTCGTATTTTACTTTTTTATTATGCGTCAGGTCCAGTCTACCGGCAACAAAGCGTTTTCCTTCGGAAAATCCAAAGCAAAGATGACTGTGGATCCAAAGGTAAAAGTTAGTTTTGCCGATGTTGCAGGTTGCGAAGAAGCCAAAACAGAATTGGTCGAAATTATAGAATTCTTAAAAGACCCTAAAAAATTCCAAGCAATGGGTGCAAGGATCCCTACCGGAGTTCTTTTAGTGGGCCCTCCCGGTACAGGTAAAACACTTCTTGCTAGAGCCGTTGCCGGAGAAGCGGGTGTACCATTCTTCAGTATCTCCGGTTCCGACTTCGTAGAAATGTTCGTAGGTGTGGGAGCTTCTCGTGTTCGAGACCTTTTCGACCAAGGTAAAAAAAATTCTCCATGTATCATCTTTATAGATGAGATCGATGCGGTGGGAAGACTGAGAGGAGCCGGATGGGGTGGTGGTCACGACGAAAGAGAGCAGACCCTAAACCAGATGCTTGTCGAAATGGACGGATTCGAGAAAAACGAAGGTGTGATCGTAATGGCAGCTACAAACCGTGCTGACGTTTTAGATCCGGCCTTACTCAGACCGGGAAGATTTGACCGCCAGGTAATGGTGGACCTTCCGGACCTGAACGGAAGAGAGCAGATCCTAAAAGTTCACTCTAGAAAAGTTCCTTTAACCAGCGATATCTCTTTGAATTCCATCGCAAGAGGAACCCCTGGATTTACTGGTGCGGATCTTTCTAACCTGATTAATGAAGCCGCTCTACTTGCCGCACGTAAGAATAAAAAACGTGTAACCCAAGAAGAATTAGAGGAAGCTCGCGATAAAGTCATGATGGGCCCTGAGCGAAGATCCTTCTTTATTTCCGAAAAGGAAAAAGAAGTAATCGCGTATCACGAAGCAGGCCATGCGATCTTAGGAACACTTTTGGCTTATACCGAGCCTGTTCATAAGGTGACCATCATTCCGAGAGGAAGGGCATTAGGTCTTACTCAGTCCCTTCCTACGGAAGACAAACATATTCATACGAAAGCATATTGGTTGGACCAGATCGTAGTTTGTATGGGCGGGTTCATCGCAGAAGAGTATAAGTTCAAAATGACTTCTACCGGTTCCAGCAACGATATCCAACAGGCTACAAATATCGCAAGAAGAATGGTCTGTGATTGGGGAATGTCCGAAAAACTAGGCACGATCAATTACGGAAGCGGTCATGAGAGCCCTTTCTTGGGCAGGGATATGGGCCAAAGTAATAAGGCTTATAGCGAAGAATTTGCAGCCATGATCGACAAAGAGATCCGAAATATAGTGCAGACCTGCCTCGACAAAGGTCGGGAACTAGTCCGTAAGAATTCCACCAAGTTTGAAAATCTTGCGAAGGCTCTTCTGGCAAAAGAAACGGTTTCTCATGATGAGTTGATGGCGATTGTTCATCCGGCTCACGAAGAAACTAAAAAGAAAACGGAACGTTCTAACAAAAAGGAGAAGGCGGGAGAAATTCCGAGCAAACCCGCATATTCTACCGGCATAGAATGAAATTCTGGCTTTTTAAGACCGAGCCCGACGTTTTTTCCATAGATACCCTGGCTTCTTCTCCCGGCAAAACAGCTCCTTGGGAGGGAGTCAGAGGTTATGGCGCAAGAAATTACCTAAGGGATGAGATCAAAAAGAAGGATCTCATCCTATTCTACCATAGCAGTTGTAAACCTCCTCATGTCGCAGGACTTGCGGAAGTAGTCAAAGAAGGATACCCGGATCATTTCGCTTTTGATAAGAAACATAAGTATTATGATCCAAAAAGTGATCCGCAAAAACCGACCTGGTTCATGGTGGATGTGAAATTTAAGGAAAAATTTTCTCGCCCAATTTCGCTAGAAGAATTAAGATCCCACGGGCAACTAGAAGGAATGGTCCTTTTGCAGCCGGGGGGAAGACTTTCGATCCAACCGGTCAGCGAAGAACATTTTCAGTATATTTGTAAATTGGCCGGGGCAAAAAGTCTCCTCGGTTAGGGAGATTTTTTGTGAATATTTTCCGAAAAATTCGGAACTTCAGCTTCATTTTGCTGATCGTCATCTTGAGCATAGACTCACTATATTCTCAGGAAGATGTTCCCGTTTTTCCGATCTCCGGTTCTATGTCCGGGACTCCGATAAATAAATTCACTTTTATCAGAAAGATACGTCCCGGAGAAGTACAGGCTCCAATAGATTTAGAAACAGGTGATTGGACAAGAGTGGATACGGACAGCCTCTCTTTCAGTTTCACCGACGATCAGTTTTTAATAAAGTTCAAGATACAAGCTCCCCCTAAAGAAGGAACGATTTCCTGGTACTTGGTCTTGAATAACCCTGGGATGGAAAATCTCACAGTTTTTGAAAGGGTATGGAGTCCGCAAGGATGGGCCTGGTCCGAACTCTCCATGGATACTAGGATGTCCTATATCCAACCTGCATTCTTAATAGAAACTCCTCCCAACAAACAGGAAGAATTTTTGATCCACGCTTCGACCAGAAGGTCTTTGGTCTTGAATTTTCAGGCCTGGGCTCCCAAGGAATTCGCAGCTCATATCCAAATGGAGAATTTGTTTTTAGGGATCTTCTTCGGGGCGATAGGGATTATGTTAGTGTATAACGGATTTCTTTCCTTCGTGGTTAAAGACTCCAGTTATTTTTTCTACGTTCTCTATCTGTTGTTCTATGGACTTTGGCAAATGGCGGTTACAGGAGTGGGGGCCCAGTATTTAATTCCGGCTCCAGCTACTTCTTGGAACGATTATCTGACAGGTTTTGCATTCTTGTCAGTGGCATTTTCCCTTTTGTTTACCCGTTCTTTCTTGCATATGGAAAGGGAGACCGGCTGGAAGAATTATGCTTTCTTAATATTGGCCGGCGTTGCGATTTTGGGATTTTTCGCATCTTTATTCCCTAACATTTACGGCCCTATGATCTGGGCCGTTTCCTGGTATCCTTTTTTGGCTGCGGTTTTGGTGATCTATTCGGCTGCGATCCGATTGAGAAAGGGGTATCGTCCTGCACGTTATTTCCTTTTGGCTTGGTCGGTACTCATACTTTTTGTCCTGATCACCGCTCTTAGGAATCTGTCCATTATCCAGGATACGGAACTTACACATTGGTCCGCGCAGTTCGGTTCCTTGGTAGAAATGACACTTCTTTCATTCGCTTTGGCGGATCGTATCAAAACGTTAGAGAAAGATTCCCTGCAAGCTCGATTGGAAAATTATGAAAGCCAGTTAAAGTTAACAGAGATAGAGCAAGAGCTTAAGATCGCAAGAGAGCTGCAAGAGTCCATTCTTCCTGACCGTTTGCCGGAAGTAAAAAATCTTAAACTTTCCGTACGAAGTGAATTTGCAAGTTCGGTCGGAGGGGACTTCTATGATTTCCAATATTTGGAATCCGGCAAGTTAGGGATCTTTTTATCCGATGTTTCCGGTCATGGAGTTCCCGCTGCGATCATTTCTTCTATGGTCAAGTTGGCGTTTTCTATCGAATCAAGAAAAAATGAAGATCCTGCGGAAGTTTTAAGAAGTATCAATAGATCCTTAAGCGGCAAATACGGGAAACATTTTATCACCGCTGCGTACCTACTCATCGATCCTGAGAATGGAAAGGTAACTTATTCAAACGCGGGACATCCTCCCATTGTTGCAATAGACAAGGGATCGGGAGATACCAAGGAGATCTTTTTGCCAGGTTGGATCATGGGAATGGATCCGAATCTTAAAAATTCCGTGATAGAATTCCAAATGAAACCGGGGGATCGTTTGATCATTTATACGGACGGGATCACGGAAGCCAGAAGTAAAAACGGGGAAATTTTCGGATTCCAAAGATTTTATAAATTGTTAAGTGATTTAATGGATTCTCCCGGTGAAAAATTGGCAGAGGAACTGTTTACTACCGTGAGAAGATTTGCGGGAAATAGAAAACATTTCGAGGACGATCTAACGTTTCTTGTCTTAGATTATTTGCCGATCCCCGATGAGAGTCCAAAAAAGGAAATTACTTCGAGTTTTTCAAAAAGTTGATCAACTCGTTGGAAACTTGTATCGGGCGTTTTCTGTAGCTCTTTTTATATTCTTTTTTATATTCTTTATGACAATTTTTGCAGGAAGACTCCAGATCTCCGGAGGCAAAAGCTGCATCGGTGATCTCTTTCCATTTTGTTTTTTGTTCGTCCAAGGCCCAGTTCGGGATTTCTTTTAAGATCCTTTCGAGAGCGGCCTTATCTCCTTTTTTAGCTTTTTTGGAAGCAGGTTTGGTATAATCTTCCATAAAATCATGCAACGTGGTTTCCGTAGTTGCGGTTTTAGCATAGGAAGCGGAAACACTAAATAGGAATAATAAAACGAAGGGGAAATTTTTAAGTTTACGATTCATCCGAAAAAGTCCTCTTTTCCGCAATTTTTATCTTATTATACGTTTCGGGAAGTTCTTTCCATTTTTTTTTAAAAGGATCCTAGATTAGAAAAATCGGGATCTATTTAAAATTTGGGAACCTTATAAATGGAGGAAGTTCCGGATCTTTTTAATCTAAGATCCGATTCCACTCTTGGTCGTAATAGCGTACGAGACTTTGGTTGTCCAGACGATTCGGTTCAGTCGGTACCTTGGACATATCTTGCGGAAATTCCGAAATCGATCTTAATTCTGTTTCATTCAGGAATTTTAATCCGGTTGGGAGATCTTTTCTGTATCCTCCCAATTTCCCCACACTTCCTAAAATAAATCCCCATTCTCCGAAAGAAGGAACGTATACATGCAAGGCTCTGGTATTAAATCCTGATTCTTTGAGAGTGGCTTCTACACACCAGAAAGACATTCTGGCAAATAACGGGGAAGTGGATTGTATCTCTACGACTGAAAATTCGTTAAGTCTTCGTTTTAAACTTCTGTAAAATGCTGTGCTGTATAATTTTCCTATGGAGAAGTTACTCGGATCCGGAAAATCTATGAGTACCACGTCAAATACCGAACTCGATTCTTCTAACCATAAAAAAGCATCCGCATTTTGGACTTGTACTTTAGGGTTTTTTAAACTAGATTCGTTAATCTCAATGAGAACCGGTTGCTCCGAAAAAATACGCGTCATCTCAGGATCCAGATCCACTAAGGTGATGGATTCTATACCTGGATGTTTTAGGATCTCTCTGACTGCGAGTCCGTCTCCTCCCCCCAAAACCAATACTCGTTTAGGGTTGGGGTGAGATAGAAGGGCCGGATGAGCCAATGTTTCGTGGTATCTATATTCGTCCCTGGAACTGAATTGAAGATGCCCGTTCAAAAAAAGCCTGAGTTCGTTTTTGTATCTGGTGACGATGATCTTTTGGAAATTGGTTTGTTTAGAATAGATAATCTCGTCCGAAAAAAGATTTTCTTCGCTATAATAAGTGATCATCTCTGAAAACGCGAAACCTAATCCTAACAATGTCAATACCAGAGCGGATTTTGCTCTTAATAGGTTTTTATGTTTTTCGGATAATGGAAGAACGAATGTTCCCCATAGTGCGGTTCCTGCATTCAATAATCCGAAAAAGAAAGAAGTTCTCACCATTCCCAATTTAGGTGCGAAAAATATCGGAAATGCCAAGGAAGCCAAAAGTGCTCCGGCGTAATCCAAGCTAAGCACTTTGGAGACCATATCACGAAATCCTAATTTATTCTTTAGGATACGAAGAAGCAAGGGTATCTCCATTCCTACCAAAGTGCCCACTGCCACTACGATACTGAAGAGGGGGATTTGGAAAATCCTAGTCTGCCCAAAGCTTAAAAACAGAATCGCTGCGCTGAATCCGCCTAATAGTCCCAAGGCGAGTTCCACGTCCAAGAATTTAGGGATCAGATCTTCTATTAGATATCTAGAGAGCCAACTTCCGATACCCATAGAAAATAGATAAACTCCGATGACCAAAGAAAATTGAGTCACGGTTTCTCCGAGTAGATAACTCGCAACAGTGCCCGCTAGTAGCTCGTATACTAAGCCGCAAGAAGAAAGGATTAAGACGGAGATTAATAAGGCTCTCTGCAGTTTATTTTCCCCCCGGGAAATTTCTAGTGAACCAAGCGTAGTGAGACCGGTAGATGCCAGGATTCTGTCTCACGGTTTTAGGAACTTGGCTTACTTCTTCGAAATCCGTGGAGGCTCCCCCTTTTGTATATTCCGAAAAAAATCCCAGCCCTAATGAAGCTGCAAACAAAGGATAAACAAGGCCTTTTATAAAATTCCACATAATAAATCCTTAAACTCTTTTGGATTCGAAAGAATAACTTCTGAAAAAAGTATAGATCAAAGGAAGCCATAAGAAAATGGAAAATAAGAAGAATGGAGCTGGGCTCATCACATCTCTTATCACCTTTACGTTATAATCGGAACCCCAACCCACGGGGAAGTCGGATTGGCTTTCCAGTCTAAGATAATACCTTCCTGGAGGGATCTCCGCTAATGATTTTGAATCGGATTTGGAACCCTCGGACCAGGATTCTCCGTCATCTACCCCATGGTAATAGCTGGTTTCTATAGAGGTATCGTATGCCGTGTCCGTATCCTCATTGATCAATACGGCCGAGAAGAAAAGATACTTATTGTCCAATTCGGGAGCTTCGATCTGAATCTCCACATTCTCGCTTGATTCTCCTTTTAGTTCGAACACCTCGGTTACGAAAGAATTATCCCTGAAATTCGTACTGCCAATATCCGTATTCGGCATAGAAGTTTGGACGTATTTGAATTTTCCTTCATAGACTACTTGGTTTTTGGCCTTTATACATCCGTATACTTGGAACACAAAAAATACGGCCGTGAGGATCGACGCCACCCATAAATTCCGTTTTAGTCTGATCTTAAAAGGATTCGGTTCGCATACGCCGACTATTTCAGGTTTTCTTAATTTAGAAGCGGTATCCAGAGGGATAGCAGACTTCATTGTGTCGAACGGAATAAAAGTCCCTTTGGACCAGAAAATTTCCTTATCCGTTCTTTCGGAGGAGATCATATACGGAGGAGAGATATAATCTTCGAGTTGTGCTTTTTCTCCCGCGGAAACTTTCCAGTAAAATTCGCCCAATGCGAAATCCGTATTGGCATCCGAATTTGCGAACCATTTATAGGATCTTTTCTGGAAGATACGTTTCAATCCGGGAGCCCATTTGGGTACTCCGGGCAAAGGTTCAAAGTAGGTCCAATTATCCCCGTTCTCATTGAGCCAAGCGTATCCACCTCTATATCTGAGAAGATAATCCGTCCAAGTATAAGTCTCATCGTCCACTTCCGTGGATTTTCGTAAGATCCCGATGACTTTGGACTCGGGAAAGTTGGGAAGCTTAACGGGAGTTCCTAATGGAAGACGAACGTTTTCTTTGGAAATCTGATCGAATTTAGCGATGATCTTTAGATCATCACTTTCTGTGTCCATTACGGATCCGCAATATTCGCAAGCCAGAGATTTGGAGAAATCAGGACTGAATTGATTGAGAGAGGCCCCGCAACCTTTACATTGTATGGTCTTTGCAGGGATCTGCGCTTGGTTGTACGCGACTTCTTCTTGCCTAAGTCCGGTTAGATTCAATTCTCCTAATGGAGCAAAACTTCCGGAGAATAATAATGGAGGAGATTCAGAGTAGTCTAAGGTACCGAATAATCCATCCTCGCTTGCAAGATCCAAAAGAACCGCTTCGTATCCGGTTTGGAACCCAATGGGGAGTTCACCTTCTCCGCCTATGCAGGTCGCTTTCATGATCTCTTTTAAGGTCCAGTTTTCCCCTAAATAAAAAATGTCCCCCGGAGTGATCTTTTCTCTTCTGCCTGAAGCAATTACGATAGGGTCCCCGTCACCTTCTATGGTTGGGAACTTGTCTGTAGGAATTCCAACATTTAGTTTTGTATAATAATAAGAACCTTGGGCTTCTCCTAACCAGGCGGAACTTCCATCTCCTTCCATAAGATGCCATTCGTTCCAGAATCCTAATTCGAATTTGAGTTGGATCCTTCCGATTACTCGGAATGGAGTGCCTTTATAATTTCCCTGGGTCCCGAGTTGAATAATGGAATGATCGTCGGCGAGTTCTCCCGCAGTTCCGATCTTTTCCAGATTCACGTCTTTTTTGAGGGAAAGAGTTTTGCAACTGGAGCAAACCGCGTAAACGGAAGCTTTATTGATGATGGGTACTGGGGCTCCGCAATTGGGACAACTTAGTTCCGACACAAAGAAAGGTGATAACTTCGGGAGGATACTCTGTCAATCCTGGTTTTACGGCTTCGAAAGAAATTTCCTGAATTTTTACGGGATAACGGAGCGTTTCGCCATTCTTCTTGCCCGATCGCTGGCTGGATCTATATCTCCTAAGGCCTTTTCCAATTCTTGCAAGCCAGGATTTTCCCAAGTAGCTTCGTATAGGTTCGGGGAATTGAAAATGTGAAAATGGTTATCGAAATGGATGCGATTATAATAGTCCGCCTTGCTGAACATTGCGCGATTGATCTCGTTATAAATTTCTTCGAATTCGGTGGTTTGCAGATCCGGCTCGAAATCGGAGAGAAATTTTAGAGAAAGAAGAACTACGTATTCCCTGGATTGTTTTAATAATTTCAAAGCTTCGTAGAGGTATTGTGTCTTGATTCCTGGCAAATAAGGTCTTGTGTTGTCTGCTATGATTTTTTTTTGGTTGGATGCCCCGTATTCTCTATAACCCATTTCCAAATGATGTCTTGCTTCCGCGTCTTTGGTCCTAAGCGCAAATTTGGATAAAAAATCCAATTCTCTTCTCACGTTGGCTGCGGAGGCTTCCACGGCCTTTGAGTATAATATCACCAATAATCTTTGGGTTTGGCGCATTTCATCGTAAGAGTGTGCGAGATCGAATTGTAAGTATAGGGTAAATGTCTCGATATGATGCTGCAAACATCTGCGGAACAATATCTTATCATCTTCAGTTCCATAATTCGAGATAGTGCTATTGATCGCTTTTAGATGAAATTCGTTTTGTTTTAATCCTCTTTCGACACGGACTAAAGCGGTGGCTCGATTACTGTCCAAGTCTGCTTTCGGTTGTCCAAAAGGCAGGATCAGAATTGCGAAAAGAAGAATGACGTATATACGATTTCTTTTCGGTCCCATATTAGGATTTTCGGAAATAAGAGGGGTCCAAATTGAACCCCTTTACGAGATAAATTTTACTGAACGATTTTTTATCTTATGTCCTTTTTCCTAAGTCGGAGCGCATTCAAGACTACGGAAACGGAACTGAATGCCATCATCGCGCCTGCAATCCAAGGAGCTAAAAGTCCGGCTGCCGCTATCGGAATTCCAAGAGTATTATAAGCCAATGCCCAGAAAAAATTTTGTCGGATATTTCCCGTGGTGGCCTTTGCAATCAGGATTGCCTCGGCAATTTTTTCAAGATCTCCTTTTACTAAAACCACACCCGCCGTCTCGATTGCGACTCCTGTTCCCGTGCCCATAGCGATTCCTACATCAGCCTTTGCTAAGGCAGGCGAATCATTAATACCGTCACCCGTCATGCCGACGATTTTTCCTTCCGCTTGCAGGTCGGAAACTATCTCAGCTTTATCTTTCGGAAGAAGAGAAGCGTGAACATTTTTTATCCCGACCTTAGAGGAGATACTTTCTGCCACGGACAGGTGGTCTCCGGTAAGTAGTAAAGTTTCGATCCCGAGAGAATCCAATTTTTTCAAAGCGGATTTTGCATTTTTACGGATTGTATCTTCTATTGAAAAAATGATCCATGTCGGAGCTCCAAGATCGCCGTCTACAGTCGAATTTACAGTGGAGCCGGGCGCACTTGCGGAAGGCCTGGCCGTGCCGTTTGAGTTGACAACTCCCGGATTCTCTGATCTTGCCCAGACTACCGTTTTTCCTTCTTTCTCCCAAGAATTAGAAATTTCTAATAGATCCTTCGGGAAATTTTCCTTTCGGTCAAAAAATTCCAGTTTTCCTATCTTAATATTGTTTTCGTTTACTTGAGAAGTAATCCCGAGTCCCGGAATCGTCTGTAAGTTCTCCGGAGAATGGACAGGAAGTCCTTTTGCTTTTACAAAAGAAACGATCGCTTTACCTAAAGGGTGGGAAGAAGCAGACTCTGCGGATGCGGAAAAAGAAAGTAGCTCCGATCCGTCTCCGACAAACCTATAATCCGTCACGGAAGGATTTCCTTCTGTGATGGTCCCTGTCTTATCGAATGCGATCAGATTTAAGGAAGCTGCGGTTTCTAAAACTTCCGAATTCCTAAATAGGATCCCTTGGCCGGCAGCTTTTCCTGTTCCGACTAAAATCGAGATCGGAGTAGCGAGTCCTAAAGCACAAGGACAGGCAATCACTAGAATCGCGATCGATTTTTCCAAAGCTGATCCTAAATTGCCCGCCTCTAAAAAGAAGAACCATAATAGAAAGTTAAATAAAGAGATCAAAATTACTACCGGAACGAATACGGCGGAAATTTTATCTGCGATCTTTTGAATCGGCGCCTTGGAACTTTGCGCTTCTTCAACCGTTTTGATGATGGATGCAAGCACTGTTTCGGACCCGACCGAGACCGCTTGTATGATTAGGTTTCCATTCCCGTTAACAGTCCCTCCGAATACTTGGCTATCTTTCTTTTTATCTAGAGGAAGACTTTCTCCTGTTAACATGGATTCGTCTACGGAGCTAAAACCCTCCGTCACAACTCCATCTACCGGAAATTTTTCTCCGGGCCTGACTTGCAGGATATCTCCTTTTTTTACGTATTCTGTCGGGATTTCCGACCAAATCTCTTCCTTTTTAATGCGAGCCGTTTCCGGTTTTAATTCCAACAAAGTTTGAATTGCCGAAGAACTTTTTCCT